>NZ_JAKNRV010000194.1:0-9624 GCF_023072625.1 Pseudomonas emilianonis | reverse complement strand
CTGTTCCTCGGGCATTTGCCGGCGCGCTTCGGCGTGGTCAACCGCCGGCGGCTGCGCGAGCAGGCGCTGGCCTGCCTCAAGGGCCTGGCCGATGAAATCGACCCGCAGGAGAAGCTCGGCCGGCTGTCCCTGGGCCAGCGCCAACTGGTGGAAATCGCCAAGGCGCTGTCCCGTGGCGCGCATGTGATCGCTTTCGATGAACCGACCAGCAGCCTGTCGGCCCGCGAGATCGACCGGCTGATGGCGATCATCACGCGCCTGCGCGACGAGGGCAAAGTGGTGCTGTACGTGTCCCACCGCATGGAAGAAGTGTTCCGCATCTGCGACGCGGTGACGGTGTTCAAGGACGGCCGCTACGTGCGCACCTTCGACGACATGAGCGCGCTGAGCCACGACCAACTGGTCACCTGCATGGTCGGCCGCGATATCCAGGACATCTACGACTACCGCCCGCGCGAGCACGGCGACGTGGCGCTCAAGGTCGACGGTTTGCTCGGCCCCGGCCTGCGCGAGCCGATCAGTTTTGACGTGCGCAAGGGCGAGATCCTCGGCCTGTTCGGCTTGGTCGGCGCTGGGCGCACCGAGCTGTTTCGCCTGCTCAGCGGCTTGCAGCGCGCCACGGCGGGGCAGTTGGAACTGTGCGGCGAAAGCCTGAACCTGCGTTCACCCCGCGACGCCATCGCCGCCGGGGTGCTGCTGTGCCCGGAGGACCGCAAGAAGGAGGGCATCATCCCGCTGTCCAGCGTGGCCGAGAACATCAACATCAGCGCGCGCGGCGCCCATTCCCGGTTTGGCTGGCTGCTGCGCGAGGGCTGGGAGCAGGGCAACGCCGGCCGGCAAATCAGCGCGATGAAGGTCAAGACCCCAAGCGCCGAGCAAAAGATCATGTACCTGTCCGGCGGCAATCAGCAGAAGGCCATTCTTGGCCGCTGGCTGTCGATGCCGATGAAGGTGCTGCTGCTGGACGAGCCGACGCGGGGCATCGACATCGGCGCCAAGTCGGAGATCTACCAGATCATCCATGACCTCGCGGCGAGCGGTATCGCGGTGATTGTGGTGTCCAGCGACCTGATGGAGGTGATGGGGATTTCTGACCGCATTCTGGTGCTGTGCGAAGGCACTTTGCGCGGCGAACAACGGCGCGAACACGCCACTGAATCCAACTTGCTGCAACTGGCCTTGCCGCGTGGCCTGGCGAACTGAGAGACGACTATGACGACCCAACACAACGCGTTGCCGACGGCACGCAAACCCTTGGATATGCGCGCGCTGCTCGACAACTGGGCGATGTTGCTCGCGGCGCTGGGGATTTTTCTGCTGTGTGCCTTGCTGATCGACAACTTCCTCTCGCCGCTGAACATGCGCGGGCTGGGCCTGGCGATTTCCACGGTGGGCATTGCGGCTTGCACCATGCTGTTCTGCCTGGCGTCGGGGCACTTCGACTTGTCGGTGGGCTCGGTGATCGCCTGCGCCGGCGTGGTCGCGGCGATAGTGATGCGCGACACCGACAGCGTCATGCTTGGCATCGGCGCGGCGCTGCTGATGGGCCTGATCGTCGGGCTGATCAACGGCATTGTCATCGCCAAGCTGCGGGTCAATGCGCTGATCACCACGTTGGCGACCATGCAAATCGTGCGCGGCCTGGCCTATATCTTTGCCGACGGCAAGGCGGTGGGTGTGTCCCAGGATCAGTTCTTTGTGTTCGGTAATGGCCAGCTATTTGGCGTGCCGGTGCCGATCCTGATCACCATCGTCTGCTTCCTGTTCTTCGGCTGGCTGCTCAACTACACGACTTACGGGCGCAACACCATGGCCATCGGCGGCAACCCGGAAGCCGCGTTGTTGGCCGGGGTCAACGTGGACCGCACGAAAATCCTGATCTTTGCCGTGCATGGCCTGATCGGTGCGTTGGCCGGGGTGATCCTCGCGTCACGCATGACCTCGGGCCAGCCGATGATCGGCCAGGGCTTTGAGCTGACGGTGATTTCCGCCTGTGTGCTGGGCGGGGTGTCGTTGAGTGGCGGCATCGGCATGATTCGCCATGTGATCGCCGGGGTGCTGATTCTGGCGATCATCGAGAACGCGATGAACCTGAAGAACATCGACACCTTCTATCAGTATGTGATCCGCGGTTCGATCCTGCTGCTGGCGGTGGTGATCGACCGCATGAAGCAACGCTGAGCACCTTCCTCTGCATTAGCGGAAAAACTCGCCAGGGGTGGCGTCGAATTGTTGGCGAAACGCGTTGATAAACGCCGATGTGGATTCATACCCACACGCCAACGCCACATCCGTCACCCGCTCGCCTTGCTCCAGGGCGGGCAGGGTGCTGAGCAGGCGCAAGCGCTGGCGCCAGGCGCGGAAGGTCAGCCCGGTGTCACGCAAAAACAGGCGGCTGAGGGTTTTCTCACTGACCGCCAGCTTGCGGCTCCAATCCCCCAGGGTGGTGGGTTGCTCCGGGTGCAGGTTCAAGCTGCGATAGATCTGCCGCAAGCGCGGGTCCAGGGGTAACGGCAGCATCAAATCGACCTGGGGCGCCGCCGCCAGTTGGTCCAGTATCACCTGGGCGAGCCTGCCGTCCGGTCCCGCTTCGGCATATTCCACCGGCAGTTCACTGAAGCGGCGGATCAACTCGCGCAACAAACTGCTCACCGCCAACACCTGGCAACGTTCGTCCGCCCACCCGGTGACGCTGCAATCCAGGTACAGGCTGCGCATCTCCGTGTGCGGCGAGCTGTAGACCCGATGCGGCATGCCCGCCGGAATCCACACTGCGCGCTGCGGCGGCGCGACGAAGCGGCCGACACTGGTCTGGATCTCCAGCACCCCGGAAATCGCGTAGGACAACTGCACCCACGGGTGGCTGTGCCGACGGGTCAGGGCGCGGTTGGGCAAGGATTCAGTGCGCCCGTACACTGGGCGTGGCAGGCTGGAAAGCCCGGGCACGCTGCGGCGGACGGTCTTGTCATGTCCTTTAGGCGGCATTTACTGGCTCATTGGCGTTAGTCGGTAATAAAGCGTTACGTTAGAGTCGTGATGACGCTCTTGGCAACCCCGGAAGATCCTGCTTATGACTCGCCCGCGCTTTCTGCCCGACAATTTCACCCTGACCCTGATCGCCACGGTGGTCTTCGCGTCCTTGCTGCCCGCCAGCGGCCAGACCGCCGTGGCCTTCGGCTGGGTGACCAACCTGGCCATCGCGCTGCTGTTTTTCCTGCACGGCGCCAAGCTGTCGCGCCAGGCCATCGTTGCCGGGGCCGGTCACTGGCGCCTGCACCTGTTGGTGTTCAGCCTGACCTTTGTGCTGTTCCCGTTGTTGGGCCTGGCGCTCAAGCCGCTGCTGTCGCCGCTGATCGGCAAAGACCTGTACATGGGCATGCTCTATCTGTGCGCGTTACCGGCCACGGTGCAGTCGGCGATTGCCTTTACGTCGCTGGCGCGCGGCAATATCCCGGCGGCGATTTGCAGCGCGGCGGCGTCGAGCCTGTTCGGGATCTTCCTCACGCCGTTGCTGGTGACGCTGCTGCTGAATGTCCACGGCGAGAGCGGTTCGACCGTCGACGCCATGCTGAAAATCAGCGTGCAACTGCTGCTGCCGTTCGTCGCCGGGCAGATCGCCCGCCGTTGGATCGGCGAGTGGGTCGGTCGCAACAAGGCCTGGCTGAAGTTCGTCGACCAGGGCTCGATCCTGCTGGTGGTCTACGGCGCGTTCAGCGAAGCGGTCATCCAAGGCATCTGGCAGCAGATTCCGCTGTGGGAACTCGGCGGCCTGGTGGTGGCCTGCTGCGTGTTACTTGCCCTGGTGTTGGTGGCGTCCACGCTGTTGGGCAAGGCCTTCGGCTTTAATCAGGAGGACCGCATCACCATCTTGTTCTGCGGTTCGAAGAAAAGCCTGGCCACCGGGGTGCCGATGGCCCAGGTGCTGTTCGCCGGGGCGACCATGGGCGTGTTAATCCTGCCGTTGATGCTGTTTCACCAGATCCAGTTGATGGTGTGTGCGGCGTTGGCGCAGCGTTATGCCCAGCGCCCGGAAAGCATTCCGGAACTGATGGGGCAGGTCGACCCGTGATGGGCTATACCCTGATCCAGCCGAGGGCGATTTACCCCGGATGAGCGTCAACAGCCGACCGAGAAACCTATAGAATGTTCGGCGGCGGCGCTTGTCCTGGGTGGCCGTTCGATCATCGTCAGAGTGCCTCGCCCTTCAATGAGCCTTTCAACCGCAACGCCCCGTGCCAACTGGCAACCGGTCATCGCCCTCGCGCTGGCCGCCTTTGTGTTCAATACCACTGAATTTGTGCCCGTTGGCCTGCTCAGCGCCATCGGCGCCAGCTTCGACATGCCGATTGCCAGCGTCGGCCTGATGCTCACGATCTATGCCTGGATCGTGTCGCTGACCTCGCTACCGGTGATGCTGCTGACGCGCAACATCGAACGGCGCAAGCTGCTGATCGTGTTGTTCGGCCTGTTCATCGCCAGTCACATCCTCTCCAGCGTCGCCAACAGCTTTGGCCTGCTGATGGTCAGCCGGATCGGCATCGCCTTGTCCCACGCGTTGTTCTGGTCGATCACCGCGTCCCTCGCGGTACGCCTGGCGCCGGCCGGCAAACAAGTACAAGCCCTCGGCCTGCTGGCCACCGGCACGTCGCTGGCGATGGTGTTGGGCATTCCCCTTGGCCGCCTGCTGGGCGAAGCGATGGGCTGGCGCACCACGTTCCTGGTGATTGCGGCATTCGCTGCGGCACTGGTGTTCTGGCTGGCGCGTACCTTACCGCTGCTGCCGAGCCAGAACTCCGGCTCCCTGCGCAGCCTGCCGCTGCTGTTCAAGCGCCCGGCACTGGTGGCGCTCTACGTGCTCACCGCCATGGTGATCACCGCGCAATTCACCGCCTACAGCTACATCGAACCGTTTGTCGAACGTGTCGCCGGCCTGAGCGGTAACGTCGTGACCCTGTTCCTGCTGGTGTTCGGCGGCGCGGGCATCATCGGCTCGCTGTTGTTCAGCCTGGTACACCGGTTCAGCCCGCATCTGTTCGTGGTCGGCGCGGTGTTTCTGCTGGCCGCGTGCCTGGCACTGATGCTGCCGTTGAGCGGGGCCGAATCCTACCTCGTCGGCCTGAGCGTGTTCTGGGGCATGGCGATCATGGGCTTCGGCCTGGCCATGCAGTCTAAGGTCCTGGTGCTCGCGCCGGACGCCACCGACGTGGCCATGGCGATGTTCTCCGGTATCTACAACGTCGGTATCGGCGGCGGCGCGCTGATGGGCAGTTGGGTCGGCAGCCACTTCGGCTTCGCCTGGATCGGCGCGGCGGGTGGCGTGTTGGCGGCGCTGGCGTTGATCGGCTATTGCCTGGCGATCCGGCGGTTTGGGCAGGGTGTCGCGCGCGACTAAAACCAGACAAATCTTACAAGGCGCCTTGGCGCCTGTTGCTACCGTCACCCAGGACCTCCCACATCCTGTGGTGACGGCGATTGCCACGCCCTTCGAGCAGGGCCGTGGCGTTTGAAAAGCAATGGAGTCGATTGTGCAAAAGCGTTTGACCGCAGAGTTTGCAGGTACCTTCTGGTTGACGTTCGGCGGGTGTGGCAGTGCCATTCTGGCGGCGGCATTCCCGGAACTGGGGATCGGTTTTCTGGGAGTGTCCCTGGCGTTCGGGCTCACTGTACTGACCATGGCCTACGCGGTCGGCGGTGTCTCGGGCGGGCATTTCAACCCGGCGGTGACCATTGGCCTATGGGCCGGGCGCCGCATTCCCGGCGTCGATGTGCTGCCCTACATAGCCGCTCAGGTCGCGGGTGCGATTGTCGCCGCCGCTGCCCTGTTTGTGATTGCCAGCGGGCAGCCAGGCTTTGAAGTGGGTGGTTTTGCCGCCAACGGCTATGGCCCGCTGAGCCCCGGCCAGTTCGACATGAAGGCGGCGTTGCTGGCCGAACTGATCGCTACGTTCTTCTTTGTGCTGATCATCATGCGCGTGACCGCACCGGGCGCGGTTGCCGGCTTTGCGCCCATCGCCATCGGCCTGGCGCTGACCTTGATTCACCTGATCCTGATCCCCGTCACCAACACCTCGGTGAACCCGGCGCGCAGCACCGGGCCGGCGTTGTTCGCTGGCGTCGAGTACCTGGCGCAACTCTGGGCGTTCTGGCTGGCGCCGATTGCCGGTGGCGTGTTGGGTGCGTTGGCGGCACGTGGGTTGGAGGAGCGCAGCCCGGCTTGAATCGAGAACGGGGGAATCAAGCGCATTCCCCCGGCTAAAGGGTCCCTGTACGTAGCGAGAGACGGCGCTGGCGCCAACGTGAAGACGCTGGCAACCGCTGTTTCACGCCTGTTCCTCGCCTCGCAACTGCACGCTCATCGCATCGCAACTTTGCGCCCAGTCGCTCAGCCACTGCGGCATGGGCGGCGAGGCTTCGTCCAACCCCAGTTCACGCAAAAAATCCGCCGGGGGCAGGGTGCCCTTGGCTGAGCGGAACAGCCCGCGCATCACCACCACGCCGACCACCCGACCCTTGCTGACGAAACGGTGCTCCATCAGGCTCCACTTGTGGTCCCAGCCGAGCATGCGGGTGTGTACCTCGAACACCTCGAATAGCTTGAGCTCGCGGCGAAACTTGCCCCAGGTATCGCCCACGATCGGCAGCGCCTTGTTGCGCAGAGCCACGCGAAACGCGCCGGTGCGCAAGACAAAATCCATCCGCGCAACGTCCGCCAGGGAGAAGTAGCGGCCATTGGTGACATGCCGGTTGAGATCCAGGTCCAGCGGCCACACCCGCATGCGCACCACGGTGGTCGCCAGGCCATGGGCAGGTTTGCGCCAGGGGCGACGGCAGAGCATGTACAGCAATCGAAACCAGAGATTCATAGAGACGCCAAACAGTTAATCAGTGGCAGCACTGTAAGGGCGCCAAATCGGCTAAGGTAGGTGCGCAAATGACTTATTACATGCCAAAAGCGCAAAAAAGGTCCATGAATGCACATTACCTTGCTCCTGGCCGATCACTGTTCCGCCGCCAGCGCCACCCTGGCCCTGGAAATGCTCAGCGCCGCCAACCTGTTTGCCGACAGCCCTCCCTTCGAGGTTGTGGTCGCGTCCCTGGACGGCCAGGCCGTGAACGCCTGGGGCGGGCAGCGTCTGCAAGTGGACTGTTCGACCGCGCAGATCGGGCAGACCGACCTGGTGTTGATCCCCGGCTTTCTCTTCACCTTGAAAGAGGCTTTGCCGACGTTTGCCGCCTTTGGCCCCTGGCTGCGCGAACAGCATGGGCGCGGCGCTGTGCTGGCTTCGATGTGTACCGCCGCCTTTGTGTTGGCTGAAGCCGGTGTACTGCAAGGCTTGCATGCCACCACCCACTGGGCCTTTGCCGAGCTTTTCCGGCGACGCTACGCGGACGTGATCCTCGATGACGCGCAGATGCTCTGCGAAGAAAACCGCGTGATTACCGGTGGTGGTGCGAGTGCGGCGATGGACCTGATGCTCCACCTGATCCGCCGCTTCGGCTCGCCGGAACTGGCTCACACCTGTGGCAAATATCTACTGATCGACACGGTGCGCACGGTGCAGTCGGTGTACGCCATGTGGTCGTTGCCCAAGAACCATGGCGACGCGCAGATACTGCGCGTGCAGCATTGGCTGGAGCAGCACTGCGCCCAGACGCTGGTGATTGACGACGTGGCCGGGCACTTTGGTTTTGGTGTGCGTAATTTCAAGCGGCGTTTCAAGGAAGCCACCGGTTATACACCGATCGCCTATGTGCAGACCCTGCGCCTGGAGCGCGCCAAGCAGATGCTGGAATCGACGCGCATGACGCTCGAAAGCATCACCTACGCGGTGGGCTATGAAGACAGCAACTCGTTTCGGCGCCTGTTTCAGCAGCGGGTGGGGATGCTGCCGGCCGCGTATCGCAAGCGATTTCAAGCCAACAACCGATGAGCAGACGAAAAAAAACCGGCTGATCAGGCCGGTTTGGGGTGCTCCGCAAACAGCGCGGGGTCAGGCGTTGTTGCTGTGCAGGCGATCCGCGCCACCTTCAGCCAGACCACGTTCCTGCAGGCGATCCGCGCCACCTTCGGCGACACGGTTGCCTTGCAGGCGATCAGCACCGCCTTCAGCCAGACGACGGTCTTGCAGACGATCCGCGCCACCTTCAGCCAGACGACGGTCTTGCAGACGATCAGCACCGCCTTCAGCGATACGGCTGCCTTGCAGGCGATCCGCACCACCTTCGGCGACGCGATTTTCGTTGAGGCGATCAGCGCCCCCTTCAGCGACGACAGGGTGGGCAAAAGCGTTTGCTGCAAGTACCGAGAAAGCGAGGCTAAGCAAGAGTTGGCGTTTCATGAGAGTGTGCTCCGAGTGTTTGATTAGGGTGTTGCCTGGTATGGGTTTGATGTTACGCGTTGCCATTTTTAAGAGAACTTCATTGGGTTGATGGTGACTATCGATGCCAGCGATAGCCCGTGTGGGCGGGCTATCGTGCAGCGGTCACGGCATCTGCGGCAGTTCCAGGGGGCGCAGGTCAAACACCAGTACTTCGGCATCCTCACCGTGGCTCAGGTGGATCTGACGCTCATCACGCACGCGGGCACCGTCGCCTTCCTGCAGGCGCTGGCCGTTGATCTCGACGCTGCCACGGGCCACATGGATGTACACGTGGCGGTCCGGCGCCACGTCCAGGCGTGCGCTTTCGTCGGCGTTGAACAGCCCGGCGTACACCCGTGCATCCTGACGCACGTGCAGGGAGCCGTCGGCGCCATCCGGCGAGATGATCAACTGCAAGCGGCCACGTTTCTGCGCTTCGCTGAAGTGCTCTTGCTGATAGCGCGGCTCGGCGCCGGCCACATTCGGCACGATCCAGATTTGCAGGAAGTGCACGCCACGGCTCTGGCTATGGTTGAACTCGCTGTGGGCTACGCCGCTGCCGGCGCTCATCAGTTGCACATCGCCGGGGCGGATCACCGAACCGGTGCCCAGGGTGTCCTTGTGTTCCAGGGCGCCTTCGAGCACATAGGAGAAAATCTCCATGTCGCGGTGCGGGTGCTGGCCGAAGCCACGGCCTGCCGCGACGCGGTCATCGTTGATCACCAGCAGGTCGGAAAAACCCTGTTCGGCGGGGTTCCAGTAGTTGGCGAATGAGAAGGTGTGGAACGACTTCAACCAACCGTGATTGGCGGCGCCGCGATCGGAGGCTTTGCGAAGGGTCAGCATGGTGGTGTCCTCAAGTCAGAGCGGGCTGCGAAATGCAGGGCGCTTGCGTTGAGAAGAAGGTTACTGGTTACTGAAATATTCATTAAGAAGCTGATATCTGAATAACTGTCGCGCTGAAGTTGACAGTCTCAGGCGTGGCATAATGGCCGCTGCCTTCCTTCCTGATGGACGTCTCTCTCTATGAACACCGTGGCCATGGCGCTGTTTCCAGACTTCCTCCTGCTCGACATGGCCGGGCCGCTTGAAGTGTTTTCGATTGCCAACCGCTACCTGCCAGCGGCGCAGCACTATCAGATCCTGACCATCGGCACCGAGCCCGGCCCGCTGCGTGCGTCCAATGGCGTGGTCGTCCAGCCCGACCTGCTGCTGGCCCAGGCGCACGAGGCCTATGACCTGCTGCTGGTGCCGGGTGGCCCCG
>NZ_JAKNRV010000193.1:0-9627 GCF_023072625.1 Pseudomonas emilianonis | reverse complement strand
CCGCTGGTTGTAGCGATAGTGACCGGGCAACGCACCTTTGAAAGCCCCGAGGAAATGCGGCTTTGCTTTGCTGCGGGCCAGCGATTTGCCGTTTCTGCGCGCGGTGATCCCGGTGTTGCTGGAAGGCGTGGCCAGCGCCCAGGAAGTCGCCAGCGGGATTGAAGACACCCTGAAAAAACTCGACTACAGCCTGCAGCACCTGTCGCCGGAGATGTTCAAGCTCACCCAGCAACTGTTCGACGTACTGGGCATGGGCATCACCCGTGGCCCACTGACCGGGATCTGGGGCAGTTGGGAAAACGCCAGCGCTGAACAAATCCGCAACTTCCTGCACCGCTGGGAAAACAGCTACCTGAACCTGCTGCGCATGGGCCAGGGCTCGCTGCTCAAACTGGTGATCATGGCCTGGTACTTCCGGCCGGCGTCCTGGGCCCATTGCGGCTACCCCGGGCCACCGAAGATCTGATTCGCACCCACCAATAAAAACAAGAGACGACCCTGATGCCCGTACCCGATCTGTTCCGCGACGGCCTGGCCCGTGGCTGGAAAACCCACAACGGCGCCGCCCTCGACCGCGACCTGACGCTGGAAGCCGACGTAGCGATCATCGGCAGCGGCGCCGGCGGCGGCACCACCGCCGAAATCCTCAGCGCCGCTGGCTACAAAGTGCTGCTGATCGAAGAAGGCCCGCTCAAGACCAGCAGCGATTTCAAGCTGCTCGAAGACGAGGCCTACGCCAGCCTGTACCAGGAAGGCATCGGCCGCATGAGCAAGGACGGCGCCATCACCATCCTGCAGGGCCGGGCGGTGGGCGGCACCACGCTGATCAACTGGACCTCCAGCTTCCGCACCCCGGACGCGACCCTCAGCCACTGGGCCAGCGAGTATGCGGTCAAGGGCCACGGCAGCGCGGACATGGCGCCGTGGTTCGAAAAAATGGAACAGCGCCTGGGCATTGCCCCCTGGGCCATGCCACCCAACGCCAACAACGACGTGATCCGCAAAGGCTGCGAACAGTTGGGCTACAGCTGGCATGTGATCCCGCGCAACGTGCGCGGCTGCTTCAACCTGGGCTACTGCGGCATGGGTTGCCCGGTCAACGCCAAGCAGTCGATGCTGGTGACCACCATCCCCGCCACCCTGGAGAAAGGCGGCGAGTTGTTGTACCTGGCCCGCGCCGAACGCCTGAAATACAGCGGCGACCGCATCAGCAGCCTGGAATGCGTGGCGATGGACGAACGCTGCGTCGCCCCTACCGGGCGCACCATCACGGTCAAGGCCAAACACTATGTTCTGGCCGGTGGCGGCATCAACAGCCCGGCGCTGCTGATGCGCTCGGACGCCCCCGACCCACATTCGCGGCTGGGCAAGCGCACCTTTTTGCATTTGGTGAATTTCTCCGCAGCGCTGTTCGACGAGGTGATCAACCCGTTCTATGGCGCGCCGCAGTCGATCTATTCCGATCACTTCCAATGGCAGGACGGCACCACCGGCAGAATGTCGTACAAGCTGGAGGCACCGCCGCTGCACCCGGCGCTCGCGAGTACGCTGCTCGGCGGCTACGGCACACAAAACGCCCTGGACATGAGCCAGTTGCCCAATACCCACGCGATGCTCGCCCTGCTGCGCGACGGATTCCACCCCGACAGCCCGGGCGGCAGCGTGGAATTGCGCGGCGACGGCACGCCGGTGCTCGATTATCAGGTTTCGCCTTACGCCTGGGACGGCCTGCGCCGCGCGTTCCACAGCATGGCCGAGATCCAGTTCGCGGCGGGCGCCAAGTCGGTCAAGCCGCTGCATCACGATGCGCGCTACGTGAAGACCCTGGCCGAAGCGCGCAGCCTGATAGACGGCCTCAACCTGGAATTACACCGTACCTGCCTGGGCAGTGCCCACGTGATGGGCGGCTGCGCCATGGGCGAAGAGCCGAAAAACGCCGTGGCCGACAGCCTCGGCCGCCATCATCAACTGCGCAATCTGTCGATTCATGATGGTTCGCTGTTCCCCACCAGCATTGGCGCCAACCCGCAATTGTCGGTGTACGGATTGACCGCGCAACTGGCGAGCGCATTGGCCGAACGTCTGAAAACAGCATGAAAAAACCAGGTATTTCGCGTGCCTATTCGCATAAGTCGACTTGGCCGACCGGGATGGCTGCGATACCATCCGGTTCCCCAACGGACTCCGCCAGGACGACGCGATGAACCGAGTGTTGTACCCAGGTACCTTCGACCCGATTACCAAAGGCCATGGCGATCTGGTCGAACGCGCCTCGCGCTTGTTCGACCATGTGATCATCGCGGTCGCGGCCAGCCCCAAGAAAAACCCGCTGTTTCCCCTGGAACAGCGCGTGGAGCTGGCGCGTGAGGTCACCAAGCACCTGCCCAACGTAGAAGTGGTGGGTTTCTCGACGCTGCTGGCGCATTTCGCCAAAGAGCAGAACGCCAATGTATTCCTGCGTGGCCTGCGCGCGGTGTCGGACTTCGAATACGAATTCCAACTGGCCAACATGAACCGCCAACTGGCGCCGGACGTGGAAAGCCTGTTCCTCACGCCATCGGAGCGTTATTCGTTCATTTCCTCGACGTTGGTCCGTGAAATCGCCGCTTTGGGCGGGGATATCACCAAGTTCGTGCACCCAGCCGTCGCCGAGGCGCTGACCCTGCGCTTCAAGAAGTAAGACCGCTCACTCGGCGCCCGCTCGCACTGCGGGCGCCAATGCGGCACAATTGCGCGCATTAGTTTTTCAGATGCCTTGGCTGACTGCCCTGGCAGGAGTTTCCATGTCCCTGATCATCACCGACGATTGCATCAACTGCGACGTCTGCGAACCCGAGTGCCCGAACGCCGCGATTTCCCAAGGCGAAGAGATCTACGTGATCGACCCCAACCTCTGCACCCAGTGCGTCGGCCACTACGACGAACCGCAGTGCCAGCAGGTGTGCCCGGTGGATTGCATTCCACTGGATGAAGCGCATCCGGAAACGCAAGAGCAATTGATGGTGAAGTACCGGAAGATTACTGGTAAGGCTTGAGTTTGTTGGCGCCTGTAAGGGCCTCATCGGGGGCAAGTCGAATCGTCGCACCGCCCCTCCCACATTTAAAATGTGTTCACACATCAAAGTGTGGGAGGGGCGGTGCGACGATTCGACTTGCCCCCGATGGCGATATCAGCCATCACACAGCAATCAGCTCTGGCACTTAGGGCAAAACACACTCGCCCGCTGCCCCAGCACCACACTGCGCAACTCGCTCCCGCAGACCTTGCACGCCTCGCCCCCTCGGCCGTAGACAAACAGCTCCTGCTGGAAATACCCCGGCTGCCCATCGCCACCGATAAAGTCGCGCAACGTGGTGCCGCCGCGTTCGATGGCGGCCGCCAGAATGCGTTTGATCTCGATCGCCAGCTTCAAATAGCGCCCGCGTGAAATGCCACCGGCCTCGCGGCGCGGATCGATCCCCGCCGCGAACAGCGCTTCAGTCGCGTAGATATTGCCCACGCCCACCACCACCGCGTTGTCCATGATGAACGGCTTCACCGCCATCGAACGCCCACGGGACAGTTTGAACAGGCGCTCGCCATCGAACAGCTCGGTCAACGGCTCCGGCCCCAGGCGAATCAGCAATTCGTGGTTGTGCGGGTCCAGGCTCCAGAGCATCGCGCCGAAACGCCGAGGGTCGGTGTAGCGCAGGGCCAGGCCCGACTCCAACTCGATGTCCACATGCTCGTGCTTGGCCGCCGGCAGGCCGACTTCCACCAGGCGCAGGTTGCCCGACATACCGAGGTGACTGATCAGGGTGCCCACTTCGGCATTGATCAACAGGTACTTGGCCCGCCTCTCCACCAGCACGATGCGCTGCCCGGACAGGCGCACATCGAGGTCTTCCGGGATCGGCCAGCGCAGGCGCCGCTCACGCACCACGACGCGGCTGACCCGCTGGCCTTCCAGGTGCGGTGCAATCCCGCGCCGAGTGGTTTCGACTTCTGGTAACTCGGGCATGTGTACCTCGTGAGAAAAGGGTCAGTGCGCGCCCAGTTCGCGGATCGACAACTTCATGCTTTGGAAGTCGTAATCCGACAGGCCCACGTAGTCCAGCACCAGATGGCCAATCGCATCCCACTCATGGTCAACCGCCTGGTTGCCCAGCACCCGGTACGACGAGCAGATGTGCTCGGCCATTTTCAGGATCGCCAGCAGGTTCTTGAGTTGCGGATTGCGCGGCGACTCATCGCTGAAGATCGCCAGGGCGTTGTGATGGTTGGCAATGGCGTCGGTCACATGCTCCGGCAGGCGCCAGGACTTGGCGGTGTAATAACCGACCACCGCATGGTTGGTGTTGAACGCATTGTTTTCGGTGTCGACCACACGGCAGTCGGCGCCGGCATTGGCGTAGGCCTCCTCGAGCACCACCATGTAATTGGGGAAGCGCTTGAGCATCAGCGGTACGCCGCAATCGTGGAACAGCCCCAGGGCATAGGCTTCGTCCACCGCCTGGGCGCCGGTGCGCTTGGCCAGGGTCAGGCAGGTCATGGCCACATCCTGGGCGGTGTCCCAGAAACGGTTGAGGGTGACGATGGTGTCGTCGCTCATCTCGCCTTTGATCGACAGGGCGTTGATCAGGTTGATGATCGAGCGGCTGCCCAATAGGTTCACCGCGCGCTGGATCGAGGCGATCTTGTTACTCAGGCCGTAATACGACGAGTTGACGATCTTCAACAGCGCGCCAGACAGGCCCGGGTCCTGGGAAATCAAGCGCGCGATCACTTCCAGGTCCGGGTCGGGCATGTACTGTTCCATCTGCAAATCCACCATGATTTGCGGCTGGGGCGGCACGCTGATGCCTTGCAGGGCCTGCTGGATCTGTTCGGCGGAAAGTTCTTGGGACATAAGTACACACTCCGGGCTAGGCGGGGATTCTAACCCTGATGGGAAGCTGACCGACACCTCAAAAAAACCAATGGCACTCCCATCAAATGGACGCTGCGACCTCGGCACAGCACGCCCGCCCCTACAGCCCATCAGGCCAAGCCGCGAAGTTTCATGTAACACGGTATACTCCCGCTCTTTTTTCCGGAGCGACGTCATGTCCCTGCCAAGCCTGCGTCTCAAAGCCAATGCCGATCGTCGTTTGCGCAACGGCCACCTGTGGGTCTACAGCAACGAAATCGACGTGGCCGCCACCCCACTTCACGGCTTCCAGGCAGGCGACCAAGCCATCCTGGAAGCGGCCGGCGGCAAGACCCTGGGCATCGTGGCCATGAGCCCGAACAACCTGATCTGCGCGCGCCTGCTGTCGCGTGACATCAAGTTGCCTTTGGACAAATCGCTGCTGGTACACCGCCTGAACGTCGCCCTGTCCCTGCGTGACCGCCTGTTCGACAAGCCGTTCTACCGCCTGGTCTATGGCGACTCCGACCTGCTGCCGGGCCTGGTGGTCGACCGTTTCGGCGACATCCTGGTGGTACAGATCGCCTCGGCGACCATGGAAGCGCATAAAGAAGACGTGATCGCCGCCCTGACCCAAGTGCTCAAACCAAGCGGCATTCTGTTCAAGAATGACTCCGCCGCGCGTGACGCCGAAGGCCTCAACCGCTACGTCGAAACCGTGTTCGGCCTGGTGCCGGAGTGGGTCGCGCTGGAAGAAAACGGCGTGAAATTCGAAGCCCCGGTGATCCAGGGCCAGAAAACCGGCTGGTTCTATGACCACCGCATGAACCGCGCACGCCTGGCCCCGTATGCCAAAGGCAAGCGCGTCCTCGACCTGTACAGCTACATCGGCGGCTGGGGCGTGCAAGCGGCGGCCTTCGGCGCCACTGAAGTGTTCTGCGTCGACGCCTCGGCCTTCGCCCTCGACGGCGTCGAGCGCAACGCCGCGCTGAACGGCGTCGCCGAGAAAATGACCTGCATCGAAGGCGACGTCTTCGAAGCCCTCAAAGAATTGAAAGCCAGCGAAGAACGCTTCGACGTGATCGTCGCCGACCCACCGGCCTTCATCAAACGCAAAAAAGACATGAAAAACGGCGAAGGCGCCTACCGCCGCCTCAACGAGCAAGCCATGCGCCTGCTCAGCAAGGACGGCATCCTGATCAGCGCCTCGTGCTCGATGCACCTGCCGGAAGACGACCTGCAAAACATCCTGCTGACCAGCGCCCGTCACTTGGACCGCAACATCCAGATGCTCGAACGCGGCGGCCAGGGGCCGGATCATCCGGTACACCCGGCGATTGCCGAGACGCGCTACATCAAGAGCATTACGTGCCGGTTGTTGCCCAATAGCTGATGACGTGCAGGCCCCGTGGAACACTTGATGCGTGTTCCTACGGGGTTTTCAGACGATTCCCACTGCTACATCCATTGACTTCCCCTACCGCCAAATCGATCCTCGCCCCCCCCTCACGGATCGAGCGAATGACTGATGCCTCATAGCGCGCCCGCATCAAAAAAGTCATCCACGCTCCTGCTGCTCATGACGATGACCCTGCTCGCCGTCTTCCCCCTCGACGTAGTGCTGCCATCCTTCCCCGCGCTATCCAGCCACTTTCACACCACACCGTCCGAAATCGCCGAGTCCGTGAGTATTTTCGCCATCGGCCTGGCCGTTTCGTTGCTGCTGATTGGGCCGTTGTCCGATAGGTTCGGCCGTAAAAAGCTACTGCTGGCAGGCATCGCCCTGTCGGCAATTGGCGCAACGGGCTGTCTGTTCGCTGAGGATTTCGCCTGGTTTCTTGGCTTTCGCGTGGTCCAGGCCGTGGGGTGTGGGACGTTTGCCTTGTCCCAGGCGTTGATTCAAGACCTGTTTGCCGGGCGCGAACTGGAGCGGATTCGGATCTGGATGACCACCGCCGGTGGGATTTTCATCTCAAGCTCCCCGCTGATGGGCACCGGGCTTCAGCTCTATGGCGGCTGGCAGGCCAGCTTTTATGTGTTCATCGCCTTGGCGATCGTGGTCTGGCTGTGGTCCGCACGCCTGTTGGACGAGTCGCGCAGTCAGCACCGGCCTGGCGCTGATCGCCGTTTCCGGCACGGTATTGCTTTGGCTGGGCTGGCAATTCGGCTTGTCCGCCGCCACGGTGTTGATCCCCATGTTGGTCTGCACCGCCGGCACCACCATCTGCCGGCCCATCGCCAGCTCCAAGGCCATGAGCCTGTACCCCCAACTCGCCGGCACATCGACCTCTGCCGGCAGCCTGCTGATTTTCATGTGCGGCGGCCTGATCAGCCTGGTGGTCAACCTGGCGAGTGACAACCTGAGCGTCGCCCTCGCCCTGTGCTTTTTGATCCTGAGCGCCATCGGCCTGGGTTTGAATGCATTGATCACGCCGCGGCCACACATCCCGTAGCGGCTTTCTTCACGGTTTCGGCCATTCCCTCCAGCCGCCAGCGGTGTAGAATCGGCCCTATTCATCGCCAGTCATCCCCCGGCGGGTTTATGAGCTCAAGGCCACTGCGCACGGCGATCCCGTAACGTTTGCGGCAACTTCCGGACACACGGCCATTTTTCGGGTGTTCCAGACGTCCATAGAAGCTCACTCCCCTTAGCACCTGATTAGTTTTGATTAGCCGCCCGGAGGGCTCAAATGCCAGATTACCGCTCGAAAACATCCACCCATGGCCGCAACATGGCCGGCGCCCGCGCACTGTGGCGTGCCACGGGGATGAAAGATGACGACTTCAAGAAGCCGATCATCGCGATTGCCAACTCGTTCACCCAGTTCGTCCCCGGCCACGTCCACCTCAAGGACCTGGGCCAACTGGTCGCCCGCGAGATCGAACGCGCCGGCGGCGTAGCCAAAGAATTCAACACCATCGCAGTCGACGACGGCATCGCCATGGGCCATGACGGCATGCTGTATTCCCTGCCGAGCCGCGAGATCATCGCCGACTCCGTGGAGTACATGGTCAACGCCCACTGCGCCGACGCCATCGTGTGCATCTCGAACTGCGACAAGATCACCCCCGGCATGCTGATGGCCGCCCTGCGCCTGAATGTCCCGGTGATCTTCGTCTCCGGCGGCCCGATGGAAGCCGGCAAGACCAAACTCGCCTCCCACGGCCTCGACCTGGTCGACGCCATGGTCATCGCCGCCGATTCCAGCGCTTCTGACGAGAAGGTCGCGGAATACGAGCGCAGCGCCTGCCCGACCTGCGGTTCGTGCTCCGGCATGTTCACCGCCAACTCGATGAACTGCCTGGTCGAAGCCCTGGGCCTGGCCTTGCCGGGCAACGGTTCGACACTGGCCACCCACAGCGACCGCGAGCAGTTGTTCCTGCAGGCCGGCCGCACCATCGTCGAGCTGTGCAAGCGCTACTACGGCGAGAACGATGAGTCGGTGTTGCCGCGCAACATCGCCAACTTCAAGGCGTTCGAAAACGCCATGACCCTGGACATCGCCATGGGCGGTTCCACCAACACCATCCTGCACTTGCTGGCCGCAGCCCAGGAAGCCGAGATCGATTTCGACCTGCGCGACATCGACCGTCTGTCCCGTCATGTGCCGCAACTGTGCAAAGTCGCGCCGAACATCCAGAAGTACCACATGGAAGACGTCCACCGCGCCGGCGGGATCTTCTCGATCTTAGGTTCCCTGGCCCGTGGCGGCCTGCTGCACACCGACTTGCCGACCGTACACAGCAAGTCCCTCGCCGAAGGCATCGCCAAGTGGGACATCACCCAGACTGACGACGAAGCCGTACACACCTTCTTCAAGGCCGGCCCGGCAGGCATCCCGACCCAGACCGCGTTCAGCCAGTCGACCCGTTGGGACACCCTCGACGACGACCGTGAAAACGGCTGCATCCGCAGTGTCGAATATGCCTATTCGCAAGAAGGCGGCCTGGCCGTGCTGTACGGCAACATCGCCCTCGACGGCTGCGTGGTGAAAACCGCCGGTGTGGATGAGTCGATCCATGTCTTCGAAGGTCGCGCCAAGATCTACGAAAGCCAGGACAGCTCGGTACGCGGCATCCTCGCCGACGAAGTCAAAGAAGGCGACATCGTGATCATCCGCTACGAAGGCCCGAAAGGCGGCCCGGGTATGCAGGAGATGCTCTACCCAACTTCGTACCTGAAATCCAAGGGCCTGGGCAAAGCCTGCGCCCTGTTGACCGACGGCCGTTTCTCCGGCGGCACCTCGGGCCTGTCCATCGGCCACGCTTCGCCTGAAGCCGCTGCCGGCGGCGCGATTGGCCTGGTACAGGACGGCGACAAGGTGCTGATCGACATTCCGAACCGCTCGATCAACCTGTTGATCAGCGATGAAGAACTGGCTGCACGCCGGGTCGAGCAGGACAAGAAAGGTTGGAAGCCGGTGGAGAAGCGTCCGCGTAAAGTCACCACCGCATTGAAGGCCTACGCTCTGTTGGCGACCAGTGCCGACAAGGGTGCGGTGCGTAACAAGGCAATGCTCGACGGGCTGTAAGGCTCGCCCATAAAAATGCCCCGCCAAGTGCGGGGCATTTTTTTGCTGGGAGAAAACCTCAATAACCATGAGGATCAAATGTGGGAGGGGGCTTGAACTGGCCTAATGATTTTGGACACTTCAATCGGGCGCTATGATGGCGCCCAAATCTGAGGTGTTTGGTTATGCGTAAATCTTACTCGAGTGAGTTCAAGCTCAGGGCTGCC
>NZ_JAKNRV010000192.1:0-9729 GCF_023072625.1 Pseudomonas emilianonis | reverse complement strand
GCTTCGGTAAAGGCGTCCAGCCACTCCTGGGTGTGCTGCTCGCGACGGCCATTGGCGCCGCTGATCAGCGTGTGTGCCGCGGCGCCCAGGCCCAGCACCTTGCCGCTGGAGGCGTCGAGGACGATGGCTTTGGTGCCTTGGGTGCCGCAGTCGATGCCGAGGAACAGGTTTTGCTGGGTCATGATGATTTGCTCAGCATTGTTGTTGGATTGTAAATGCGGTCCAAATGTGGGAGGGGGCTTGCCCCCGATGGCGGTGTTTCAGTGTCAATGTTCGTTACTGACCCACCGCTATCGGGGGCAAGCCCCCTCCCACAGGTTTAAGCCGGTTTCTTCAGGAGTTGCTGCAGTGTTTTTGTGACGCCGTTGTCGCGCAGGCTCGCATAGCATCGCTCGAACGCTGCCACAAACTCAGCCGACTTGGGAATAGCCGTGCCAAAAATCTCCTCCACCCCGAGCAACCGCCGGCTGATCATCCCGTCATCACTCACCAGCCCCTGGCAAAACTCGGCGCGCGGGTCCGGGATTTTGTAGGCCACGCCATTCTCATCGACACCTTTGAGGTACAACGCCCAGGCGGCCACGACCAGCGCGGCACGCTCGGTCTCGCGCCCATCGGCAATCAACCGATTGATCGTCGGCACGGTGAACTTGGGAAACTTCGACGAGCCATCGGAACACACGCGCTCCAACTGGTCGGCGATCGCCTGGTTGGAGAAGCGGTCCACCAGGGTCTGCTTGTACTGCGTGAGGTCGATGCCGGGCACCGGCGCCAGGTTCGGCGTGACGTCCAGGTCCATGTACGCGCGCATATACGCGACGAACAGCGGGTCATTCATGGTCTCGTGAACGAACCGATACCCCTTGAGAAACCCCAGGTAAGTCAGCGCCAGGTGGCTGCCGTTGAGCAGGCCGATCTTCATTTCTTCATAGGGCGTCACGTCGGCGGTGAACTGCACGCCGACCTTTTCCCAGGCCGGGCGCCCGTTGACGAACTGGTCTTCCAGGACCCACTGCACAAAGGGCTCGCACACCACCGGCCAGGCATCGTCAATACCGTGCTCATCGTGCAATTGCAGGCGATGCGCGGTGCTGGTCATCGGCGTGATGCGGTCGACCATGGCGTTGGGAAACGTCACGTTGGTTTTGATCCAGTCATGCAGATCGGCGTTGTGCAGGGCGGCGAAGGCCAGCAGTGCCTTGCGCGTGACGGCGCCGTTGTGCGGCAGGTTATCGCAGGACATTACGGTGAACGCCGGAGTGCCGGCTGAGCGGCGCTGGGTCAGCGCGGCGCAGATAAAGCCGAACACGGTTTTCGGTGCCTTCGGGTGCGCCAGGTCGTGCTGGATCTGCGGCAGGTGGGCCATGAACTCGCCGTTGCTGTCGTCGATGCAATAGCCGCCTTCGGTGATGGTCAGCGAGACGATGCGGATCTGCGGGCTGGCCAGTTTGTCGATCAACGCCTGGACGCCGTCCTCGGCCAGCAGCATGTCGCTGATCGAGCCGATCACACGCACTTCGGTGTCGTCGCTGTCGCCCAGTTCATACAAGGTGAACAGGTAATCCTGAGCGGCCAGGTCGTCGCGGGCCTTGCGGTCCTCGGCGCGCAGGCCGACGCCGCAGATGCTCCAGTCCAGGCCCTCGCCGGTATTCATCAGCGCATCGGTGTAATACGCCTGGTGCGCACGGTGGAAACCGCCGACGCCGATATGGGCGATGCCCTGACGGGTATCGGCAATGGCGTAGGCCGGGATTTTCACTTCCGGCGCCAGTTGGGTGAGGTTCTGTTTATTCAGTTTCATCACAAATCTCGCGAAATCAGGCGGCGGCGCGCAGTGGGCGGGTAACGGCCACGCCGTCGGTGTCGAACAGATGGCAGTGCGCCGGGTCCAGGTGCAGGTGTAGCGTCTCGCCATACTGGCTGGCCATGTCGCCACGAATCCGCAGGGTCAGCGGCTCGCCGTTGGCGGTGATGACGTGGCAGAAGGTGTCGCTGCCCAGGCGCTCGCCGACGTCGGCGGTGACGGTCAGGCTAGTCTGGCCCGGTGCGGCGAGTTCCAGGTGCTCGGGGCGAATACCCAGGGTCACCGCGCTGCCCACGCTCAGGGTGGCGCCGCTCAGCGGCAGGCTGATCAGCGTACCGGCGTCCAGTTGCACCTCGCAGCCCTGGCCCTCGACCCGCGTGACCTTGCCCTTGAGGAAGCCCATCTTCGGCGTGCCAAGAAACCCCGCGACAAACAGGTTGGCCGGCTGGTGGTAAAGGTCCAGCGGCGAGCCGACCTGCTCGATGCGGCCGCTGTTAAGCACCACCACTTTGTCGGCCAGGGTCATCGCTTCGACCTGGTCGTGGGTCACGTAGATCATGGTCGCTTGCAGCTCTTTGTGCAGGCGCGCCAGTTCCAGGCGCATCTGCACGCGCAGCGCGGCGTCGAGGTTGGACAGCGGTTCGTCGAACAGAAAGATCTTCGGGTTACGCACGATCGCCCGGCCGATCGCCACGCGCTGGCGCTGGCCGCCGGACAGTTGCTTGGGCTTGCGCTCCAGCAGCGGGCCCAGTTCGAGGATGCGCGCCGCTTCGCTGACTTTGCTTTCCACCAGCTTTTTGTCGACGCCCGCGAGGTCGAGGGCAAACGACATGTTCTTGCGCACGCTCATGTGCGGGTACAGCGCGTAAGTCTGGAACACCATCGCCAGGTCGCGCTTGGCCGGGGTCACTTCGGTGATGTCGCGGCCATCCAGTTCGATGGTGCCTTCGCTGACTTCTTCCAGGCCGGCGATCAGCCGCAGCAACGTGGATTTACCGCAGCCCGACGGGCCGACGAAGACCACGAATTCCTTGTCGTTCACTTCCAGGTCGATGCCCTTGATGATGGAAAAGCCTTCGAAGCCTTTTTGCAGATTCTTGATTTTCAGGTTGGCCATGGGATGGGCCTCCGCTTGGAATTTTTATAGGAAAGCCGTTATTTCACGGCGCCGAAGGACAACCCGCGCACCAACTGTTTCTGGCTGATCCAGCCAAAGATCAGGATCGGCGCGCAGGCCAGGGTCGAGACGGCCGACAATTTGGCCCAGAACAAGCCTTCGGGGCTGGAGTAGGAGGCGATCAGCGCGGTCAGCGGCGCGGCATTCGAGGAGGTCAGGTTCAACGACCAGAACGCCTCGTTCCAGCACAGGATCAGCGACAGCAACACCGTGGACGCCAGGCCGCCTTTGGCGATCGGCAGCAGTACGCGGACCATTTCCTGCCACAGGGTGGCGCCGTCCAGGCGGGCCGCTTCGAGGATGTCTTTGGGGATGTCCTTGAAGTAGGTGTAAACCATCCACACCACGATCGGCAGGTTGATCAGGGTGTAGATGATGATCAGCGCGATACGCGTATCCAACAAGCCGAAGCTCTTGGCCAGCAGGTAGATCGGCATCAGCACGCCCACCGGCGGCAGCATCTTGGTCGACAGCATCCACAGCAGCGTGCTCTTGGTGCGTTTGGTCTCGTAGAACGCCATGGAGTAGGCCGCCGGCACCGAAATCAGCAGGCACAAGGCGGTGGCGCTGAACGAAATCAGCACCGAGTTCCACGCATAGCTGAAGTAGTTGCTGCGCTCGTTGATGTGCAGGTAGTTCTCCAGCGTCGGCGTGAAGATGAACTGCGGCGGCGTGGCGAAGGCGTCGATTTCGGTCTTGAAGCTGGTCAGCACCATCCAGAAGATCGGGAAGAAGATCAGGATCGCGATGGCCCAGGCCAGGGTGCCGAGCAACAGGCTTTGCAGGCGGCGGGATTGTTGAAGCGTCATGGCGCGGCCCTCAAGGCTTATCAGTCAGGTTTTTGCCGATCATCCGCACCAGGATGATCGCCGCGATATTGGCGATGACCACGGCAATCAAGCCGCCGGCTGAAGCCATGCCCACGTCGAACTGCACCAGCGCCTGGTTGTAGATCAGGTAGGCGAGGTTGGTCGAGGCGTAGCCGGGGCCGCCGTTGGTGGTGGTGAAGATTTCGGCGAATACCGAGAGCAGGAAGATGGTTTCGATCATCACCACCACGGCAATCGGGCGCGCCAGGTGGGGCAGGGTCAGGTGCCAGAAAATCGCAATAGCGCCGGCGCCGTCGAGGCGTGCGGCTTCCTTTTGTTCCTGGTCGAGAGACTGCATGGCGGTCATCAGCAGCAGGATGGCGAAGGGCAGCCATTGCCACGAGACAATGATGATGATCGACAGCAGCGGGTAATGCGCCAGCCAGTCCACTGGCTGGGCGCCGAACAGCTTCCACACGTAGGCGAGAATCCCCGACACCGGGTGGAAAATCAGGTTCTTCCAGATCAGCGCACCGACGGTGGGCATGATGAAAAATGGCGAGATCAACAACACCCGCACCAGGCCGCGCCCGAAGAACTCACTGGCCTCCAGCAGGGCGCTGATCAACACGCCGAACACCACGCTGATCAACAGCACGCTGCCGACCAGCAACAGGGTATTGGTGGCGCCGGGCAGGAAGCCCGAATCGGTGATGAAGTAGGTGAAGTTCTCCAGCCCCACGAACTGGTTTTCGCCGGGGTAGAGCAGGTTGTAGCGGATCAGCGAAAAGTACAGGGTCATGCCCAGCGGCACGATCATCCACAGCAGCAGCAAGGCTACCGAGGGGCTGACGAGAAACCAGCCGGGGTTGGCCAGGCGGCTTTTGCGTATTGTATTCATGGTGATCAAGACCAGTCAGGTACATGCAGAACGAGAGTCGAAGCGCGGTCAGTGTGGGAGGGGCGGTGCGACGATTCGACTTGCCCCCGATAGCGGAGTGTCAGTCACAGAACCATCAACTGGTAGATCGCTATCGGGAGCAAGCCCTTCCCACATTTGACTATGGTGAGCCAGGGTTACTTGGGATAACCGGCCCGCTTCATTTCGCGCTCGGTGGTGGTCTGCGCGGCGCTCAAGGCTTGATCCACCGTTTGCTGACCGGTCAGCGCACCCGAGAAGAACTTGCCGACCTGGGTACCGATCGCCTGGAACTCTGGAATGGTCACCAGTTGGATACCGATATACGGCACCGGTTTGAGCGTTGGTTTGGTCGGATCGGCGACTTTCAGCGATTCCAGGGTGACCTTGGCGAACGGCGCGGCCTTCATGTATTCGTCGCTGTAGGTCGATTTGCGCGTACCCGGCGGGACGTTGGCGATGCCGTCGGTCTTGGCGACCAAAGCGCCGTATTCCTTGGAAGTCGCCCAACTGGTGAACAGCTTGGCGGCGTCCTTGGCCTTGGAGCTGGTCGGGATGGCCAGGGACCAGGAGTACAACCACGAGGTGCCTTTGTCGGTCTTCTCGTGCGGGGCGAAGGTGAAGCCGACATGGTCCGCCACCTTGCTTTGGGTCTTGTCGGTGACGAACGAACCGGCCACGCTGGCGTCGACCCAGATCGCGCACTTGCCGCTGTTGAACAGCGCGAGGTTTTCGTTGAAACCGTTGCTCGACGCACCGGGCGGGCCGGACTTCTTCATATTGTCGACGTAGAAGTTCAGCGCGTCCTTCCATTCAGGGCCATTGAATTCAGGCTGCCATTTCTCGTCGAACCAGCGCGCCCCGTAGCCGTTGGCCAGGGTGGTGATCAGCGCCATGTTTTCACCCCAACCGGCTTTGCCGCGCAGGCACAGGCCGTATTGCTCTTTGGTTTTGTCGGTGAGTTTTGCCGCGTATTCACCGATCTGCGTCCAGGTCGGTTGCTCGGGCATGCTCAGCCCGGCGTCCTTGAACAGGTCAGTGCGGTAATAGGTGATCGAGCTTTCCGCATAGAACGGCAGGGCGTACAGCGAACCCTTGACGGACAAACCGTCACGCACGGAAGGGAACACATCGTCGAGGTCGTAGGACGCCGGCAGGTCTTTCATCGGTTCCAGCCAGCCCTTGGCGCCCCAGAGTGCAGCTTCGTACATGCCGATGGTCAACACGTCGAACTGCCCGCCCTGGGTCGCGATGTCGGTGGTCAGGCGTTGGCGCAGGACGTTTTCTTCGAGCACCACCCAATTCAACTTGATCTCGGGATGCTCGGCCTCGAAGGTTTTCGAGAGCTTTTGCATGCGGATCATGTCGCTGTTGTTGACGGTGGCAATGGTCAGGGTTTGCGCGCCAAGGCTGACGGCGCTGAGGGTCATGCATGCCGTCATGCAAGAACAGGCAAGCAGTGTTTTTGCTGTGAACTTCATCGCGCACTCCTTTTCTGCGCCCAGGGGCTGCAGAAGGACAATTATTGTTGTTGTGTCTTCCCACGCTGAGCCAGGAAGAGTGTGCGTTGATTACAGCCCTCAAACAGGGGTTGTGACAAATCCTTGGGCGCACTGGGACTGATACTTTTTTGCACTCGCTCACAAAAAGCCGAAACGATTAAGCCAGGTTCTGTTCGGTGAGCCGCTGCACCGCCAGGCGCCGGTAGTGGGAAGGGGTCATGCCTTTAAGCTGCTGGAAGCGCCGATTGAAGTTGGAAATATTGTTGAACCCCGACTCGAAGCACACATCGGTGACGGCCTTGTCACCATCGGCCAGCAGTTCGCAGGACTTGCTGATGCGCAGGCGATTGACGAATTCGATAAACGTGCGCCCGGTGGCCTGCTTGAACACCCGCGAGAAATACGTCGGTTTCATCCCCAGGTAGTCGGCCACTTCTTCCAGTGACAACTCCCGCGCGTAATGCGCAAAAATGTAGTCCACCGCCCGGTTGGTGCGGTCGATGCTGTGTTCGTCGGCCAGTTGTGGCGTGGTCACGCCGGACAGCAGTTGATAGTCCTCACACGCGCTCAACACGTCCAGCAGGATAAAGAAGTGCCCCAGGCGCGCCATGCCCTGGGCGTCCTCGATGCGTTGCATCAGGGCCATGGCCTGGGCGATGGTCTTTTTGCAGCGAAACTCGATGCCGGACTGCGCCCGCTCCAGTAGCGGCGCCAGGGTCTTGAGTTCGGCAAAAATGTGACTGCCGTTCTCCAGCAGCTCATCGGTGAAATTCACCAGCATGTCGCGCTTGGGCACCACTTCGTCTTCCTCGACCTGGCTGATCCAGTTGTGAGGCAGGTTGGGGCCGGTGAGGAACAGGCTTTCCGGGTAGAAGTTGCCGATGTAGTCGCCGATGAACACCTTGCCGGAGCTGGCGACGATCAGGTGCAGCTCGTACTCCTTATGGAAATGCCAGCGCACCAGGGGACAAGGGAAACCATGCTGGCGATAGATGATGGACAGACCGTTGTGATCGTCCATCAGCTCGTAGGAAGGGTCGGTGATTCGCGTTGCTCGGGTCATGCTGCCGTCGCTTTATTGTGGTTGCGATTTGGATAATGCCCCCTTGTGTGCGACCCGGCCAGCGTCAAGCGTTTAAAGGTTACGGTTTTTTGCCTCGATCCACTGAGACATGTATTGCGTACTTTTGTGGGCGTGGTGACGCAGCATGCTGCCGGTGAAATTGTCCCGGCGATGGGCATCGAGGCGGCTGCGACAGTGTTCCAGGCACTCCACCAGTGCGGGGCCGTGGCGGTGCAGGTCATAGCGACGGGCCAGAAGTTGGCGGCCGTGTTCCTGGGCCTGGGTCCAGCGTTCGCGGTCTTGGTAAAGGCTCACGGCGGCATCGGCCAACGCCGTGGCGCTGTGGGCGATTGCCCCAGGCCATGGCTGCTCGTCGCCCATGGCTTCGGCGCCGACCGGTGTGGTGATGTTCGGCGTGCCGCAGAGCATGGCATCCGCCAGTTTGCCCTTGATCCCCGCACCAAAGCGCAGCGGCGCCAGGCAGATGCGCGCAGCCGTCATCACTTGCAGCGCATCTTCGGCCCAGTTCATTACATGAAAGCCCTGGGCCGGGTTGTGCAGCGCGGTGGCCTTGGGCGGGGTGTAGGCACCGTAGACATGCAGTTGGGCGCCCGGAAGTTGCTGGCGGATCAACGGCCAGACACTGTTCTTCATCCACAGCACCGCATCCCAGTTGGGCGCGTGGCGGAAGTTGCCGATGCTGAGGAAGTGCGCGCGCGCCTCAAACGGTGCGAACGCCTCGGTCGGCGGTTCCATCATCAATGGGCACCAGTGGAGCAGGGCGGCGGGCACCTTGAACTGCTCGGTGAGCAGGCGGATCTCCATGTCGGAGATCATCAGGCTGATGTCGCAGCGATAGATGGCTGCGATCTCGCGCTTGGCCAGGTCGGTGTCGGCCATGCGCTGGAACTCGTCTTCCAGGCCCGGTGCAAACAAGGCGCTGAAGTCGTCGTTGTCCGGCTGGGCCTTGAGGTGGTCCTTGAACCGCTGTTGGCGTGCGTCGCGCAGGCTTTGCAGGTCGGAGGTTTCCAGCACCCGCAGGGCCGCGGGGCAGTGCTTTTCGACGCGCCAGCCGAACTGTTCTTCCATCATGAAACGGTCGAACAGCACGATGTCTGGGGCCAGTTCGCAGATAAAGTCATCGAAACTGCTGTTATTGAGTTCGATGGCGCATTCGGCGATTCCCAGTGCCGGTAGATCGGCTTTGTGTTCGCCAATGGTCGCCGGGCTGCTGAAGGTAATATCCCAACCTTGTGTCAGAAAAGTTTCGAGAATCTGCATCATATGCCCGCCTGCAGCCGAGGAACGCGGTTCCGGCCAGACATAACCAATGACCAGGACTTTGGTGGCGGGCTGATTCATCAACAACGGATTCCTTGAGCGGGGACGAAAAGCGCGCAATTAAACCACAACAGCCCGCGTGCCCGGCGTGGCATGACAATTTGTGTCAGGCGGTAGGTCGTCACGGCACTTTGTGGTTAACTTCCGCCTCTCGAATTCGTTTAATCAAAACCAGCATAAGGATTCCGTTCATGGCTCAAGTCACCCTTCGTGGTAATCCAGTCCAAGTTGAAGGCGAACTGCCGCAAACCGGCTCCAAAGCGCCAGACTTCACCCTGACCGCCGGCGATCTGTCGGAAGTGACCCTGGCCACCTTCGCCGGCAAGCGCAAAGTGCTGAACATCTTCCCAAGCGTCGACACCCCGACCTGCGCCACGTCGGTGCGCACGTTCAACGCCCAGGCCAACAATGTGAGCAACACGGTTGTACTGTGCATTTCCTCTGACCTGCCGTTTGCCCAGAAGCGTTTTTGCGGCACCGAAGGCCTGGACAACGTGCTGAGCCTGTCGGACTTCCGCAACGCTGATTTCGCCGTTGACTACGGCGTTTCGATTGCCGACGGCCCACTCCGGGCTCTGACCGCCCGTGCCGTCGTCGTGTTGGATGAAAACGACAACGTACTGCACAGCGAATTGGTGCCTGAAATCGGCCAAGAGCCAAACTACGAGGCAGCCCTGGCTGTTTTGAAGTAACTGTTTCGGCGCATTACTGTCGTTTTGCAGTAACACGCGTGATGCATGATTGCGGCCTGGCCTAGTCCAGGCCGTTTTTATTTGCTGGTCAGATGTTTAGCGAAATAGCCGGCGGACTAAGCTCAACAGTTAAAAGTTGTAAGCCCAAGGTAAATAGCCGGTAAATGCGCTTTTCTTAACGCGCCCCAGTGCTTATCTTTCAGCCTCCCAAAGAAGAAGCTCTCGCGCCCAATGGTTGATCACTCCATGCAATCCTCCCCCCGTAACTCCCGTCGCTGGCTGTTCGGCCTGCTCGTGCTGCTGGTTATCGCCGGCCTGTGCTGGAAATTCTGGCCCACCGGCGCTACCCATCCTGACGCGCCGGCAGGCCGTACCGGTAAAACGGGCATGGCGCGCCCGGGCTTCGGCGGCTCCCCCGGCCC
>NZ_JAKNRV010000191.1:0-9776 GCF_023072625.1 Pseudomonas emilianonis | reverse complement strand
GGGCTGGAGCGTCAGCGCTACGCCGCGCGATTGGCCAAGGCCTCCGGGCTGCCGGTGTTGACCAGCGGCGGTTTGCACTACGGTACGCCGCCCAGCGAGGCGGAGTTGATGGCGGTGTCGATGCGGGACGACTTCGGTGTGACGGTGCGCTTGAAGGAAGAGCGCAGCCGCACCACCTGGGAAAATGCACAGATGAGCGCCGAGATTTTGTTGCCCGAAGGGATCAGGCGCGTCGTGGTGGTGACCCAGGCCTGGCATATGCCGCGTGCGGTGTGGAGCTTTGAAAAAGCCGGTTTCAGCGTGGTGCCGGCGCCGGTCGGCTTCCTCGGCCAGGATAACGCCCGGCCGCTGGGTGGCTGGATGCCGGAGTTCAAGTCGGTGTGGCAGAGCGGGCAGTTGCTCAATGAGGCGGTGGGGCAGGTGGGGTATCGGTTGTTCTACCGCTGACCCAGCTGATTAAAATACAGATCAAAATGTGGGAGGGGGCTTGCCCCCGATAGCAGTGTGTCAGTCAGTAGATTTGATACTGATACACCGCAATCGGGGGCAAGCCCCCTCCCACATTTAGTTCGGTTTGATTCTGTTAGACGGTTTTGGACATCCGGCCGGCCAATAGCGCCCAACCAAACAACACCAGGCACACCACGATCAACGGCCACGACCGCCATTGCAGATACGGCGTGAGGTTGTGCATCGGCACCACTTCGCCGTAGAGGATGCCGCGCTCGAACTGCGGGATCTGCGCGGTGATCTGCCCATACGGGTTGATCAGCCCGGTCACGCCGTTGTTGGTGGCTCGGATCATCCAGCGACCGGCTTCCAGCGCACGCATCTGCGCCATTTGCAGGTGCTGCAACGGGCCAATGGAGGTGCCGAACCAAGTGTCGTTGCTGATGGTCAGCAGCAGGTCGCTTTGGGCTGAGAGGCTGGCGGCAAATTCGGGGTAGACCACTTCATAGCAAATGAACGGCGCGATCTGATAGCCCTTAGCCTGTAGCATCGCCTGGTCGGACGGGCCGCGGGCGAAGTCAGACATGGGCAGGTCGAAGAAGGCAATCAAGCCACGCAGCATGTCTTGCAGCGGCACATATTCGCCGAAGGGCACCAGCTTCTGCTTGAGGTAGGTGCCGTCGCCTTCGCCCATGACGGTGATGCCGTTGAAGTAGCGCTTCTGGTGATGCACTTCCTGGCGAATCGGCACGCCGGTGATCAGCGCGGTGTGCCGCTCGGCGGCGAACCTGCCCATCATCCCGAGGTAGCCCTCGACGGAGTCCTTGAGCACCGGCACGGCCGTTTCCGGCCATACCAGCAGGTCGACACGCTTGGAGCTGAAGCTCATGTCGCGGTACAGCGCCAACTGCGCATTGAGCTGCTCGGGGTCCCACTTCATGCTTTGTTCGACGTTGCCCTGGATCGCAGCCACGCTCAGCGGGTCGCCGGACGGTGAAGTCCAGGCGTGATGCTTGAGGGCCAGGCCGATGGCCCAGGGCGCTACCAGCAGCAACAGGCCGGCGCCGATGAAGGCATTGCGCTTGGTCGCCAGCAGGCGCGGCAGGTTGCACAACACGGCGGCGGTCAGGGCCAGGGCGAAGGAAATCAGCCACATTCCGCCCAGCGGCGCGAGGCCGGTGAGGGGGCCATCGAGTTGACTGTAGCCGGAGTACAACCAGGGGAAACCGGTCAGGAACCAGCCACGGAACGCCTCTTGGCCGACCCACAACGCTGCAAACGCGAGGGCATCGGCCAATGGCGCTTCATTGCGGCGCAGCCAGCGCGCCCACAGCCAGGCGGGCAGGGCGAAGAACAAGGCAATGGCGGCGGTGAACGCCAGCATCAGCAAGCCGGCCAGCAGCACCGAAGCGCCGCCGAAGTGGTGGATGCTGTAGTAGATCCAGCTAGTGCCGGCGCCAAACAGGCCGAAACCGAAACACCAGCCACGGCCGAGGGCTTGGCGTGGGGTCAGTTCCCGCAGCCCGATATAGAACAATCCGACTGCCACCAGCGCAAACGGCCACAGATCGAACGGCGCCAACGCCAGGGTGGTGATGGCGCCGGCCACCACGGCCAGCAAGTTACCGGGCCAGCCGGGAGCGATGAAACGGCGCATGTCAGTCCTTAACGGGCAATAGGTGTCAGGCGAATCAGATGAATCCGGCGGCTGTCGGCATTCAGGATGCGGAAGCGATAAGCGCCGATCACGGTGGTCTCGTTACGCTTGGGCAGGTGCCCGAACGCACTCATCACCAGGCCGCCGACGGTGTCGAACTCGTCGTCGGAGAATTCGCTGTCGAAGAACTCGTTGAAGTTCTCGATCGGCGTCAACGCCTTGACCAGGAAATCACCGCTCGGCAGCGGCTTGATGTAGCTGTCTTCTTCGACGTCGTGCTCGTCTTCGATATCGCCGACGATCTGTTCCAGCACGTCTTCGATCGTCACCAGGCCCGCGACACCGCCGTACTCGTCAATCACAATGGCCATGTGATTGTGGTTGGCGCGAAACTCGCGCAGCAGCACATTCAGTCGCTTGGATTCCGGGACGAAGGTGGCCGGGCGCAGCAGGTCCTTGATGTTGAAGCTGTCGCCGTTCTCCTTGAGGATCAGCGGTAACAGGTCCTTGGCCAGCAGGACGCCCATGACGTCGTCATGGCTTTCGCCGATCACCGGGTAGCGCGAGTGCGCCGAGTCGATCACGGCCGGGAGGAATTCCCGTGGGGTCTGGGTCGCCTTGATGCTGATCATCTGCGAACGCGGGACCATGATGTCCCGGACCTGCAGGTCGGCCACCTGGATGGCGCCTTCGACGATGGCCAGCGCTTCGCTGTCCAGCAACTTGTTCTGATGGGCCTCGCGCAGCAGCTCCAGGAGCTCCTGGCGGTTTTTCGGCTCGTGGGCAAAAGCCTGGGTCAGTTTGCCCAGCCATGACTTTTGCCCGTTGCTCGATCGGTCTTCGCTCATAGCGATTACTCTAAATCCTTTGATGTTTCAGTTGAGTGTTAATCAGTTTTCGTCATCTGCATACGGATCAGGGTGACCCAATTCTGCAAGCAACGATCGTTCCAGGGCTTCCATTTCTTCGGCTTCGTCATCGTCTATATGGTCGTAACCCAAGAGATGCAAGCAGCCGTGGATGACCAGATGGGCCCAATGGGCCTCAAGGGCCTTGCCTTGCTCCTTCGCTTCACGTTCGACGACTTCGACGCAGATCACCAGGTCGCCCAGCAGTGGGATATCCAGCAGCTCGTCGGGTACGTCGGCGGGAAACGACAGCACGTTGGTCGCGTAATCCTTCTGGCGCCAGGTGTGGTTCAGTTCGCGGCCTTCGGGTTCGTCCACCAGGCGGATGGTCAGCTCCGAGTCGGCAGTGCGCTGGCGCAGGGCCAGGGTGCACCATTGACGGAACTGCTCTTCGCTGGGGGCGTGCGCGTCGGTTGCCAGTTGCAGGTCAAGCTCAAGCATCGCGGCGGGTGTCCTTGGCTGGGGCGTCGTCGCGATGTTCGAAGCGCTCGTAGGCTTCGACAATGCGCTGGACCAGCGGGTGGCGGACCACGTCCTTGGGCATGAAGTGCGTGAAGCTGATGCCTGGCACGTCTTTGAGCACTTCGATCACCTGGGCCAGGCCCGACTTGGTGCCCTTGGGCAGGTCGACCTGGGTGACGTCGCCGGTGATCACGGCGGTGGAGCCGAAACCGATACGGGTCAGGAACATTTTCATCTGCTCGACGGTGGTGTTCTGGCTTTCGTCGAGAATGATGAAGCTGTTGTTCAAGGTCCGGCCGCGCATGTAGGCTAGCGGCGCGATTTCGATCACCTGGCGCTCGATCAGCTTGGCCACGTATTCAAAACCAAGCATCTCGTAGAGTGCGTCGTAGAGCGGGCGCAGGTATGGGTCGATCTTCTGGGCCAGGTCGCCGGGCAGGAAGCCGAGCTTTTCGCCGGCCTCGACCGCCGGGCGTACCAGCAGGATGCGGCGCACTTGCTCGCGCTCCAGGGCGTCGACCGCACAGGCCACGGCCAGGTAGGTCTTGCCGGTACCGGCAGGGCCGATGCCGAAGTTGATATCGTTACCGAGGATTTCCTTGACGTAGCGCTGCTGATTCAAGCCGCGTGGGCGAATCATGCCTTTTTTGGTGCGCAGGGCCACGCTGGCTTCGGCCACCGGGTTGTTGGCCAAGTCTTCCACGGCAGATTCCTGCAGGTACAGGTGGACCGTCTCCGGCGACAGCTCACTACCCTTGGTTTCGCGGTAGAGGCGGCGGAGCAGGTTTTCTGCAGACGTGGTGTGCTGGGGTTCACCAATCAGCTCGAATTGATTGCCGCGGTTGCGGATCTCGATGCTCAGGCGTTGTTCGATCAGGCGCAGGTGCTCGTCGAACTGTCCGCACAGATTGGCGAAACGGCGAGCCTCAAACGGCTCGAGGAGAAAACGATGGGGTTCGATGGGTGCGTTCAAGGTCGCTTTTAGCCGCCCTTTGGCTGTTGAGGTGAAAGAGAGGATAACGCCACGCGCCAGTGTGCGAAAGCACTTATCCAACCCGATCCAGTGTGGGAGGGGGCTTGCCCCCGATAGCGGAGTGCCAGGCAGCTCATGTGCTGCTGATGTACCGCAATCGGGGGCAAGCCCCCTCGCACATTTATTACACCAGAGACCCACGCAACGAGTGCGGTTGCGCCGCATCGATGTGGACATCGGCAAACTGGCCGATCAGGGTCGGGTTGTCGCAACGGAAGTTGACGATGCGGTTGTTCTCGGTGCGGCCTTGCAGTTCGCCCGGGTCTTTTTTCGAGTAGTCGGTGACGAGGATGCGCTGGGTCGACCCAACCATTTGTCGGCTGATCTCGAAACCCTGCTGATTCAGACGATGTTGCAGCGCGTTCAAACGCTCTTTTTTCAACGCTTCCGGGGTGTCATCGGCCAAATCGGCTGCCGGGGTGCCGGGGCGCTGGCTGTAGACGAACGAGTAGGAAAAGTCGAAACCGACGTCTTCAATCAGCTTCATGGTCTGCTGGAAGTCTTTCTCGGTCTCGCCGGGGAAGCCGACGATAAAATCCGAACTGATGCAGATGCCCGGCACTGCCGCACGCAATTTGCGCAGTTTGGATTTGTATTCCAGGGCGGTGTGGTTGCGCTTCATTGCCGACAGGATGCGGTCCGAACCGGATTGCACCGGCAAGTGCAGGTGCTTGACCAGTTCCGGCACCTCGGCATGGGCCTGGATCAGGCTGTCGGAGAATTCCAGGGGGTGTGAGGTGGTGTAGCGAATGCGCTCGATGCCATCCACTACCGCGACGACACGGATCAGCTCCGCGAGGTCTGCCAGGCGCCCGTCGTGAGTCTGGCCGCGATAGCCGTTGACGTTCTGGCCCAGCAAGGTCACTTCACGCACGCCGTTTTCGGCCAGGTGGATGATTTCTGACAGCACATCGTCAAACGGCCGGCTGACTTCTTCGCCACGGGTGTAGGGCACCACGCAGAAAGTGCAGTACTTGCTGCAACCCTCCATCACCGACACGTAGGCGCTCGGCCCATCGACGCGCGGTTCGGGCAAATGGTCGAATTTTTCGATTTCCGGGAATGAGACGTCGACCTGAGGCAGCTTGGTGAGGCGCGCAGCGTCGATCATTTCCGGCAGGCGGTGCAGGGTTTGCGGGCCGAAGACCACATCCACGTAGGGCGCGCGGTCGCGGATGGCGGCGCCTTCCTGGCTGGCGACGCAACCGCCGACGGCGATCACCATGTCCGGGTTGGCCAGTTTCAATTCACGCCAGCGGCCCAGTTGCGAGTACACGCGGTCCTGGGCCCGTTCGCGGATCGAGCAGGTATTGAGCAGGATCACGTCGGCATCTTCGGCGCGAGCGGTGACTTCCAGGGCCTGATGTTCACCCAGCAGATCGACCATGCGCGAGCTGTCGTACTCGTTCATCTGGCAACCGTGGGTTTCAATGTAGAGCTTCTTGGCCATGGGAATCGTCAACTGGTGGTAAAGAACCGCGCATTATAGGGGTCATGTCCATCGGTTCCTAGCGCTGTGCATCGGGTGCCATGCTATAGTTCGCGCCCTCTTTTAAATCCCCGATGTGTTCCCCGCCCACCATGACCAAACGTGAAGCTCCAATCTACAAGGTGATTTTCCTCAACCAGGGCCAGGTGTTCGAAATGTACGCCAAGCAGATCTATCAAAGTGATCTGTGGGGCTTCCTGGAAGTGGAAGAGTTCGTCTTTGGCGAGCGCACACAACTGGTCGTCGACCCGGGCGAGGAAAAACTCAAGGCCCAGTTCGAAGGCGTGGTGCGCAGTTTTGTGCCGATGCATTCGATTGTGCGCATCGATGAAGTCGAGCGCCTGGGCACGCCGAAGATCAGCGAAGCCCGTGGCACGAGCAATGTCATGCCGTTTCCGATGCCGATGCCTGAGAAGTAGGGCGTTTGTGGCGAGGGCGCGTGCTCCCGCTGGGGCGCGAAGCGGCCCTAATGCAATTTACAGATGTGTCAGATAGAAATCATTGAAGGGTTGTGGGGGGCGCTTCGCAGCCCAGCGGGAGCAAGCTCTCTCGCCACAGGTCGATCAGGGCAGGGGCGAGAACGGCGAACGCCCATCCGCGCTCTGCAGTTCCTGCAGGTAGTTGCGGAAGATCTGGCCCAGCACCTGGGTCGCCAGTTCCAGTTCATCGCGCTGCATGTGCTCGGCGACTTCGTCGGCCGTGTCCAGCGCGTCCTCGGCGCCGTTGACCGCCGCCATTTTCAGCACGATATACGCCTGGACGTTATTGGCCGGCACGCCTTCACCATGGAAGAACATGGTGCCCAGCTGGAATTGTGCCTGGGCGTGGCCCTGCAGCGAGGCTTTCTCGAAGTAGTTCAACGCTTTGTTGAGGTCGCGCGCGGGGTTCTTGCTGTCGTGGTAGTACTCGCCCAACTCGTATTGCGCCTGCGCATCCCCGCCGTCGGCCTGTTTATGGCACGCGCTCAGCGCTTCGGCCTGGCTGTCTGGCTGGGTATTGAGGGTGCAACGACCCATCGCTGGGATTAACAACGAGTTGCCGCCTGCTTGTGCATGTGCCAGCAGCGGCTGAAGGAGCAACAGGCAGCCCAGGACCAGGGTGCGGCCGGTGCGTTTCATGGGAATCGACTTACCTCTGACGGGGCGCGCGGACCCTCGGGGGTCCAATAAGCGCGCATTATGAAATAAGCAGGCCTCTGCTTACAAAGTCTTTACTCGTTTTTCTGCTGCTTGGGCAAGTTATCTGCCGGATTGCAGGAGTTTTCTCGAAAAAGTTAGGAAAAATCTGTAAGCAAAGTAGCAAATCTGACGCCGCCGGGGGCCGCGTCAGATTTTTGTGTCAGTTATTTCAGGGCGGCGAAAGCGCGTTCGGCAGCGTCCAGGGTCAGTTTCAACTCGGCGTCGCCATGGGCGATCGAGGTGAAGCCGGCTTCAAAGGCGCTCGGTGCCAGGTACACGCCGCCGTCCAGCATCAGGTGGAAGAAGCGCTTGAACAGGTCGGCGTCGCTGCCCATCACGTCCTCAAAGGTGACGATATTGTCGGCACCGCTGAAATACAGGCCGAACATGCCGCCTGCTTGCATGGTGACAAACGGAATGCTGGCGGCATCGGCGCGCTGTTGCAGGCCGTCGAGCAGGCGGGAGGTGTAGTCGGTCAGCTCGGCGTGGAAGCCCGGGCGGCTGATCAGACGCAGGGTGGTCAGGCCGGCGGCCATGGCCAGCGGGTTACCGGACAAGGTGCCGGCCTGGTACACCGGGCCCAGCGGTGCGATGTGCTGCATGATTTCGCGCTTGCCGCCGAAGCAGCCCACCGGCATGCCGCCGCCGATGATCTTGCCGAAGGTGCTCAGGTCCGGCGTCACGCCGTAATGCGCCTGAGCGCCACCGAGGGCCACGCGGAAACCGGTCATCACTTCGTCGAAAATCAGCACCACGCCGTGCTTGTCGCATTGCTCGCGCAGGCCTTCGAGGAAACCCGGGGCCGGCGGTACACAGTTCATGTTGCCAGCGACCGGTTCGACGATGATGCACGCCACTTCCTGGCCTACTTCATTGAGCATCTGCTCGACGGCCGCGATGTCGTTGAACGGCAGGGTCAGGGTATGTTTGGCGAATGCCGCCGGCACACCGGCCGAGCTTGGGACGCCCTGGGTCAGCAGGCCGGAACCGGCTTTCACCAGCAGGCTGTCGGAGTGACCGTGGTAGCAACCTTCGAATTTGATGATGCTGTCGCGACCGGTGAAACCACGGGCCAGGCGAATCGCGCTCATGGTGGCCTCGGTGCCGGAGCTGACCATGCGCACCATCTCCATCGACGGCACGATCGCGCAGACCAGATCGGCCATCTCGGTTTCCATCTCGGTCGGAGCGCCGTAGGACAGGCCGTGTTCCAGTTGCTTGCGCACCGCATCCAATACGTCGGGGTGGCTGTGGCCGAGGATCATCGGGCCCCAGGAACCTACGTAATCCACATAGCGCTTGTCGTCTTCGTCGGTGACGTAGGCGCCTTCGGCATGCTTGAAGAACAGCGGCGTGCCGCCCACGCTCTTGAACGCACGCACGGGGGAGTTCACGCCACCGGGGATGTGTTTCTGGGCATTGGCAAACAGGGTTTCGGAACGGGACATGGTCGGGCTCTCTAAACTTGATATTTAAGAAGATCGTTGAAGGCGCGGGCGCGGCGCGTGACTTCCTGGGTGCTGTCGGCACCAAACAGGCCGTGGACCACCGCGAGCAGGTCGGCACCGTGTGCCACCAGCGGTTCGGCATTCTCCAGGGTGATGCCACCGATCACGCAGATCGGCAACTGCAAGCGCGCGCGGGCCTGGGCTAGCATTTCGACGCTGGCGGCGGGGGCGCCGGGCTTGGTGCTGGAGTTGAAGAAGCGGCCGAAGGCGACGTAACTGGCGCCTTCTTTCGCGGCCTGCTCGGCCAGTTCGATCTGGCTGTGGCAGGTGGCGCCGATGATCGCCTTGGAGCCCAGCAACGCACGGGCAGTGGTCAGAGGGCCATCGGTCAGGCCCAGGTGTACGCCGACGCCCAGGCGTGCGGCCAGCTCGGCGTCATCGTTGATGATTAGTCGGGTCTTGTAGCGCGAGCACAGTTCCCGCAGTTTTTCAGCTTCACGCAGGCGCCGGGCCTCGTCGCTGCTTTTGTCACGGTACTGCAGCAGGGTCACGCCGCCATCCAGTGCCGCTTCGACGTAGGCGAGGAATTTACCGGCCAATAATTGGCTGTCGGTAATGGCATAAAGGCCACGTAGTTTCATCGGGCAGGCCTCTTGGTGTTACGAGCAGAAATCCAGCGGCAGCCGGCGAGGCACGAACTGGCCCTGGCCGAGTTGTTCGGCGTCACGCAGGGTGCGCCAAGTGTAGTTGAGGGCCGATTGCACGGCGCTGACCAAGCCTTCACCCTGGGCGATCCGGCCCGCCAGCGCGCTGGCCAGCGTACACCCCGAACCGTGATAGCTGCCGGGCAGACGCTGGCAGGTAAAGGTCTGGCGCGTGCCGTCGCGGCTGTATAGGCGGTTGTGGACTTGATGCTCATCGCCATGGCCGCCGGTAATCAGCAGGTGCTTGATAAACGGCAACAGCCTTTCAGCGCATTCGTCCGCCGTGCCCTCAGGCAGTTCGGCAAGGATGCGTGCTTCTGGCAGGTTGGGCGTGGCGATCAACGAACCACAGATAAAGAAGAACAGCGTCACCAACATGCGCGCATTACCGCCGCCCACGGTGAACAGGGTGCCCGACGCACAGCCGCCGCCCAACTGCATGCCGAT
>NZ_JAKNRV010000190.1:0-9780 GCF_023072625.1 Pseudomonas emilianonis | reverse complement strand
CTTGAATTCATGGCAGATCATCCCGGTGCCGCCGCCCACCGCGCCTTCCAGCACCGGGCCGCTCTCGGCGTGCTCCAGCGCTTGGCGCACATGCGCAGGCTTGACGTGCTGGCCCCAGATATCGTTCAGCAGGCCGTCGTAGGTTTCCATCACCACCGGCATGCACCAGTACACGGCCGGATCCGCCAGGCGCTCGCGCTCCAGGGCAATCAGGGTGTCGCGCACAATGCCGATGCTGTGGGTGTTGGTGATCGCCAGTGGCGTGGTCAACAACCCCGCTTCGCTGATCCACTCCAGGCCCGTGGCATCGCCATTGCCGTTGAGCACGTGATACCCGGCAAAGCACGGCTGGTGCCGCGCCTCGCCGGCACGCGGCTGGATCACCGTGACGCCGGTGCACACCTGTTTACCGTCGGCGCGGGTCTTGAGCGTGCTGTGGCCAACCCGGACCCCGGGAACATCGGTGATGGCATTCAACGCCCCGGGTGTGCCCAACCCCAACGTGATGCCCAATTGACGTGCGCGCATAACCACTCCTTACAATTTCTGATACGCCGGACTCGACCGACCACTGATGCAATACAGAATCACCGACAGCGCCAACAAGCCGATGATGACCATGATGTCGCGCACCGACGCCTCAGCGATCAAGGTCATCAACAGATACCCGGCGCCCAGCACCGCCAGCAATGCCGGCAGCGGCCACAAGGGCATGCGATACGGATGCGCGCGCTCATGCAGCAGCACCCGGCTCATCAGCGCGCTTAGCGCCACGATCAGGTACACCAGCATGATCAGCAGCACACTGAACGAGGTGAGGTCCGCCAGATTGGAGCTGAAACTCAGCAGCGCCGAAGGGATCGCCAGGAACAGCGTAGCCAACCAGGGCGAATCCCAGCGCGGGTGAATGCGCGTGAACAGCTTGTTGATGGTCGGCGTCCACAGGGCATCGCGGCCGCTGCTGAACACTACGCGGCCGATCTGGATCACGATGGCGACGATGGCGTTGAACACCGAGAGGAAGATCCCGGCACTGACCAGGCGTGACAAGGTTTCGTTGCCGTGGCTGGTCAGCAGGTAGCCGATGGGGTCGGGGCTGCTGATCATCGCACTCAGCGACGGCGCGCCAATCAGCAGCGCCGTGATCGGCACCAGTTCAATCACCACCACCAGCCCCAGGGACCACAACACCGCTTTGTGTACGCCCTTGCCGCCGCATTTCATGTCTTCGGCCAGCAGCACCGCCGGCCCGTAGCCATTGAAAGAAAACAGGCCAATGCCGACCGCGCCAATCACCAGGGCCCAAGGCGCCAGGTGCAACATACCGTTTTCGACGATCTGCGGCTCAAACAACACGCTGACCGGCTGCACCGGATGGCCGAAGCCGAGGAACACGATCACCAGCAAGGCCGCCACTTCCAATAGCAGGCAGGTGCCGGTGATCCAGGCATTGAGCTTGATGTTGAGGATGCCCAGGGCGTAACTGCAGACCACAATGACCAGGGCGACGGTTTGTGAGTCGAACTTAGTGCCCAGGGCGTTATTCAAGTAGGTCGCCGCGCCCGTAGCCAGTACCGGCGGGATAAACAGCAACATCACCAGCACCGTCAGGAACGTCGCATAGCCCGCCATGCCGCCGAATACCCGCTTGGCATACACGTATTCTCCGCCGGCGCTGTTGTGGGCGCGGCCCAATTCGGCGTAGCAAAAGGCGAACATCAGCGCGAGCAAGGCTGCCATGACAAAAGCCAGGAACACACCGCTGCCCGCCTGTTGAATGGCGAACGGGGCGATCACAAACACCGAGCTTGCAGGCGTCACCGCCGAAACGGTAATGGCTACCACGTCGAAGACGCTCAGGGTGGGCTTGAGCACGCCGTCTGGCGCGGGGGAAGCACTCATATCGTTATCCTCTGTCGTTGTTTTTGGTGTGAGGCAGAAACGAAAAGTCTGAAAGTCGTGGGATATGTTTCCCACTCAATGATGGCGACGTTAAAGCCAGAGGTGTTGTCAGCCAATTCCCCTATTGGCGTACTCCCCTTGACGACACCCGCTAAAAACCGAACCCTTGGCCGATCTTTTGATGACGGGAGACTGTGACATGAGCCTGTTCCGGGAAGTCGGCATGCACGCGGGGCTGGGGCGCACCCTGTCACAGATCGGCACCGAGCGATTCTGGAAACAGCTGGTGCTGTTGCTGCACCAATGCCTGCCGTTCGATAACGCCCTGGCGATTTTCTACCCGCTCGATGGCCTGCCCCAGGCCCTTGAGGAATACGACGCCCAGCCCAGCAGCAAACCGGCGTCGATGCTGGTGTACCTCAACGGCCTGTACGTGCTCGACCCGTTTTTCCAGGCTTGTCGCGAAGGGTATGCCAGCGGCGTGTACCGTCTGGAGGAAGTCGCGCCGGACCATTTTCGCCAGAGCGAATACTTCCTCAACTACTTCCACGACAACGTGCTGGAAGACGAGGTGCAATTGATCCTGCAGTTGCCCGGCGCGGGCACGTTGTCGCTGTCACTGGGCATGCAGCGCCGTTTCAGCGCTGAGGAAACCGGGCTGATGACCACTTTGGCGGCGTGGGTGCTGCCGTTGATGCAGCAGCACTGGCAGCAAAGCACCCAGCGTGTACCGGCGGCGCAGGCGATGGCCAGCCAGATTCGCGATGCGCTGAGCCATTTCGGCTGCGGCGTACTCTCGGACCGCGAGCTGGAAGTCGCCCGTTTGGTATTGCGCGGGTTCTCCTCCAAGGCCATGGCCGGGCGCCTGAGCATCTCGCTGGACACGGTAAAAGTGCATCGCCGGCACCTGTACGCCAAGCTGGATATTTCCTCGCAGCCGGAGTTGTTCTCGTTGTTTATCCAGTCGTTGGGGCATGATCTGGAAAACCCGTAGGCTGGCCGCGCATTCGCAGTGCGAGCATTCCTTGGGGATCTGATAACCGATGTTCACGCTGGCGCAGCTTTCGGCGTGCAACACGTCGCTGGAGCAACCGACAGCAACGCAGATATCGCCATTGGCCAGGCCACCGGTGTGGGTGGAGCGGCTCAGCACATGAAACTTTCCATGAAACCGGCCACGCCGATCGCCAGTTTGCGGCGCCAGGGCGCGGTATCGGGGTTGGCCAACACCTGGTCTTCATGCACAAAACTGCGAATGATCGCGTTGTAACCCAGCCATCGGCACGGCTCCGGCTCCCAGGCCTTGAGCGCCTCCAGGCCGCGTTCGCGGATGACCCAGGGCTGATGGGTCAACGGCGTATCCAGGCCCAGGATCAGGTCGGCCAGGGTGCGACCGCCCAGGTTGCTTGCACCGACGCCCTCCCCGCCGTAGCCGCCGGACAGGGCGATGCCAGTGGCGTGATCGCAGAGCATGTGCGGTCGGAACTGGCGCGACATACCGAGGTTGCCGCCCCAGGAGTGCGTAATCCGCACGTTCTTCAACTGTGGGAACAGCTCGCCGAACAGGTAGCGACGCAACTCCACTTCGCTGTCGGTCAAATCGAAGTCCTGGCGCAATTTTCCGGCAAACTGATAACCGCCACGGGCACCGAACACCAGGCGGTTGTCGGCCGAGCGCTGGCCATAGGTGACCTGGCGACTGCTTTCGCCGAAGGCCTGGCCATCCCTCAGGCCGATTTCGTCCCAGGTGCTGGCGGGCAATGGCTCGGTGGCGACGATCAGGCTTTGCACCGGCAGTTGGTAGCGGCCCAGCGGCGCCAAGGTCGTTGCGTAGCCCTCGACGGCCGGCACCACCCAGGCGGCACGCACGCCAGCCTTTGCAGTACGTAGGCTGCCAGACTGCCAATGGGTCACGGGCGAGTTTTCGTAGATCGCGACCCCCATGCGTTCCACCACCCGCGCCAGGCCGCGGACCAACTTGGCCGGGTTGATCGTCGCCACATGGGGCGCATAGACCGCGCCATAGGGCTTGGCGATACGCAACTGCTCGACCAGTTGTTGCGGGCTGAGCCAGCGGTAGTCGGCCTCGGTGAGGCCTTGGGCGTAGAGCGTGTCCAGGTAAAGGCGCAGGCTGCTTTCCTGCTCGGGGTAACGCGCGGCGCAGTAGAGGGCGCCGCCCTTGCGGTAGTCGCAATCAATGCGCTCGCGGGCGAGCACCTGGGCCACTTCGTCGGGAATACCGTGCAGCAGGTCAAACGAAGCACGCCGTTGCTCGGGCGCCAGGTCGGCGAGCAAACGGTCTTCACCCAGCAGGTTGCCCATCAGCCAGCCGCCGTTACGCCCGGACGCACCGAAACCGGCGGTTTGCGCCTCGATGATCGCGATATTCAGCTCAGGCGCCTGGCGCTTGAGGTAATAGGCAGTCCACAGGCCGGTGTAACCGGCGCCGATGATTGCCACGTTGACGTCCAGGTCGTGCTCCAGGGGCGGCCGCGCTACAAACGGGTCGTCCAACTGGTCCATCCATAAACTGATAGTGCGCCATGCCGGCATGCCAGGTTCCCCTACCTCGTTTCGATAGGCTGGATACTAAGGCCGGATGTCAGGAGTTGTCTTGCGCGCACACACACGCAAATGTTGGAGCGACCTGCTGCCCCCATCAGCGCCGAATCAATCGGCTTACCGATACAGGCAGAGGCCAGCGGCGGCCGGCTATTGACCGTAACCCTTAAAATAGTACTGGACGGCTACGACAATCGTTTGATCTTCAACACGGAATTCACAATCCACCGACCCGAAAAACGTTTTAAGCGAGGTGGACCTAGTGAGCGACACCTCACCTTTGAGGGCGTTGTACGCGTTACCGGTTTGAGGGTCGACATAAGCAATTTTCTTAACATGCTCCCCTCCAACCAGATATGTACCCGTCGAAATGGTAGGGGGCGTGAGATGCACCTCAACCGCTTCGAATCTATCCGGGTCGCCGTTCTCCTTTTGGGACCCGAAAAACCTCAGCGCCCCCTCTTGCTCATCAATATGCACGTAGTCCGCGTGAAACTCGTGATCAAGTCGGTCGATTTCGATAGTTCCGTCCATGCGGCCTATGGTGTTTGGCGCGCCGGGTGGGGTGGATCGATTGTAGTCAGGCATGGCTACTCTCCTGCTGAAAGGGAAGATGCCCGGGAATTACACAACTAATCTGCGAACGAAAAAACTGTCAAACATGACAGGTTTAACCCCCGCCTCTTTAATTGCCAATCGATCTAACTGAATAGCCTCTTCAGCGCAGCCTTTAATGGTTCGTCGGAACCTCTGACTGGTGGCCTTTTGCCCGGCCGCGACGAGGATATGACCCACATCAACGTATAGGAAAAGAACTGCCGAACGGAACGAAAAAACTCCGCAGACGTGCGCAAACGGATGCTACTTTTAGACTCTCACTCGCCATGACCTGTAACGGTCCTGGCCCCTGCCGCGAGCTAAAGGAAGCGCTCAATGAACAAGGTGGGCAACATGAACAAAGTGACATTCCCCAATGCCTGTCAACTGATGCGCTGGCATTTTCACCCCATGGGCTTCGAAGGGAGTATGGATGCCCCCGGTAGCATGGTCGCGCGTCTGTTCGACCGCGCCAGTGGCGAGACGCTGATTGCCATCGCCGGCATCCCCTGCGCCACGGTGATGAATGCTGCCGATGTAGAGCGCATCATCGAGGCGGTGGAAGCGGAGCTGGAGTGTTTTGTGCCGCCGCATTTGTTGAGGGCTTGAGCGCGCAAAGCAGGCAGGCTCGCGCACTATAGCGGGTATCAGTCGCCTGGTTTTTCGACTGATGCGCCGCTATCGCGGGCAAGCCCGCTCCCACACTGAGTCTGTGCCAGGCGAGGCTTAGCGCTGATCGTCAAAGAACGCTTTCTTGGCGTCTACCCGCTCCGATGCCTTCGGTACATTCACAGCCTGGCCCTCGGGCTTTTCCACATACCAGTAGCAATGGCTTATGGCGCGGGTAATGCCGACATAGGCCAGGCGCAGCACTTCGTCTTTTTGCGCGTTGTCATACGGTTCAGTGTCGCCAGCCTTGCCCAGGCCCGCCATCCGGTACACCTGGTTCTTGTAAGGCGAACGGGTGACATGCTGGCAATCCCCAAGCAGGAAAACCGCATCCGCCTGCAGGCCTTTGGCGCTGTGATAGGTCAGTTGTTTCAGCCTGCGCGCTGCCGGCGGCAAGCTAGAATCAACATCAATAACGGACTTAATATGCTCTTTAATCAATAACTTATCACTGCTTTTTCGATAAAGCATTAACACCGAATCGCCCTTTTCATAGTGTTCCTGCAGTCGACGACCCAGCGCCGCATCGTCGCGCTCCAACACCGTAACGGGCACCAGCGCCTTGGGTGCACCGCAGGCCTTGGCCTTCTTGCCGGGGATCGCTGGCGCGGCGCGCACAATGTGTTCGGCGGCATCGATGATGTGCTGATGGCTGCGGTAGTTCTCGCCGAGCATGACGCGGGTGGTACTCGGTGACGCAAATTCCTTGTTGAACTCCATGAAATACTTCGGCGAACTGCCGCGCCAGCCATAGATCGACTGCCAGTCATCCCCCACGCATAACAGTGACGAGCTCTGAGCGCCGCGCCCTACATGCATGGCCGGTCCACGGCTGCGGATTTCACGCAGGCTGGCGCGCAGCCAGGACACAATCTGCGGCGAGACGTCCTGGAACTCATCGATCATCAGGTGTGACAACGGCCGCAACAGGAGGTCGCTGAGCAACTTGAGGTTTTCCGGGGTGTTTTCGCTAAACAGCGAGAACATGCGGTTGTAGGTCATGATCGGCGGCGACTGGTCGAGCAGATGGTCTTCCAGGGCTTTCCAGAAAATGCTCAGGGCCTCGAAGAAGTAACGGTCCGGATCATCCTTGGCGAAGCTCATCTGGCCCACGGCGCCGGGCACATCCAGACCAAGATTCTCGATGAAGCCCGCGGCCATGACAAAGCAGTCCAGCAACGGCGCCGACGCCAGCTCGCCTTTGACCTTGTAATCGAACCCCGGCCCTGCGCTGGCGTCACCGGCCAGGCAGCTCAAAAGACGCTTAGATGACTCATAACTATCTAACCATATCAAAGGCTTACGACAGAATGCTTGAAACAAGGTGCGCTTTACCGCCCATTCCGCACGCACCGACAGCTTGGCATTGGGGCGGCTGACCTGGGCGTTTTCCCGTGAATCGAAGCCCAGCACGACCCAGGCATCCAGCTCGGGAATATAGCCATGGCAATGAAACTGCGCGCCATTGATCTCTACGGTCTGGCGACTCGGCTCAATCCCCTTGATGGGCCAGGCACCCGCACGAAACCACAGGTCTTCAATCACGTCACACAGTTCTTCATCGCGCTTGGCGGCCAGTTCCGTCACCGCCATGCGCTTCTGCACGTCCGGGTGATCACGCTCCAGCTCCTTGAGCTGCAAGCCATGGCGCGCCAGCGGTGCAATCAGTTCGCGAAAGCGCGCATGCTGGCCGTGCAGCCGGTGGTAGCAGGCGTTCATCTGCTGGCGCTGTGCCTCATTGAGGCGCAGGTCGAACGGGTTGCTGTCCGCGTCCTCGAAGCCTGCGCCGAGGTTCTCGAACGCCTGCAACCGCTCGAAGCCCGGCAGGCTGCGCACCATCGGCAGGATACGCGAGTGAAAGGTCCGTACTACGGACTGAGCTTGTTTGATATCAATGGGTTGCCCCCACAAGCTAAGTTTTTCCATGAGCTTGTTGATGAAGTCTTTGCGCGACTCACGGGTAAACGTCACCACGGTCATCGAGCTCAGCTCGAAGCCCAGGTAATGGGTAAGCAGCAGGATACGCAACACCAGCGAGGTGGATTTGCCCGCACCAGCACCGGCTATCACTGAAGTCGACGGCGTGTCGCTGAAGATCATCTTCCATTGCGCGGCGCTGGGCTGGGCGTGGGCCGGCAGCAAGCGCGCCACATCGGCTTTGATACGCTTTTTCAGATCGGCCGTCAGCGGCAGCCGCCAATCATCGAACAGGCTGTCATCCACCCCAGGCGCACGGTGCTCTTGCGGGCGAAAGTCGCGAATCAGCAGGACTTGCCGGCCTTCCTCGATGCCGTCGGCCTTGCCCTCGCGATAGCCATACTCAACGCCCGCCTCGTGCCCGCTGCGAAAACCATCGGCCTGCCCATGCAGCCAGGAGAACCGGTGCTGGGCGCGCAAGCGGGTCAGACCATGCCCGAACAATCGGGCGGCGAGCCGCTTCAACCACGGCATTTCGGCCAGGGGGCGCAATTCAGGGGGCAGATCAGGCTGTTGTTGCGGCACGCGGACTCCTGCGATGAGCTGGGTGTTGACGAGTGCGCCATGGTCGCCGGAATCGCCGCGCAGTTCCAGCCAATTGCTTTGCCGTCATGCAGTTAGGCGATGAAGTGAAAGTCAAAGCGCCCAAAACAAATCCAATAAATCGATAGGAATAAGGCAATTTTTACGCTTTTTATCGATCATGCGCTGTTAGATGATGAGCGCCATCAACGGGAGACCATCATGCTCGAATTACGACCTTTCACCGCCCTGGGCGGCGCCCATCATGGCTGGCTTGACGCCCATCATCACTTTTCATTCGCCGAGTACCACGACCCCAAGCGCATGCACTGGGGCAACCTGCGGGTCTGGAACGATGACATCATCGCGCCCGGCACCGGTTTCCCCCAGCACCCGCACCGCGACATGGAAATCATCACGTATGTGCGCGAAGGCGCCATCAGCCACGCCGACAACCTCGGTAACAAGGGCCGTACCGAGGCGGGTGACGTGCAGGTCATGAGCGCCGGCACCGGGATTGCCCACAGCGAATACAACCTGGAAGCCATCCCCACGAAGATTTTCCAGATCTGGATCATCCCCAACGAGGCCGGCCTGCCGCCGTCGTGGGGCGCCAAGCCGTTTCCGAAAGGTGACCGTGAGGGCTTTATGACACTGGCCAGTGGCAAGGCCGGTGACAGCCAGAGCCTGCGCATTCGTGCGGATGCGCGCCTGGTGGCCGCCAATCTGAAAGCCGGGGAAAGTGCCGAATACCGCCTGGACAGCGGGCGTCGTGCTTATCTGGTGCCAGCGACGGGAGTGATTGAGGTCAATGGCTTGCGCGCGCACGCTCGAGACGGTGTCGCGGTGGAAGATGAACAACTGCTGCGCGTGACCGCGATAGAAGACAGCGAGATCGTGCTGGTCGACCTGGCCTGATGTCGAGGCGAGATGTAGGAGCGGGCTTACCCGCTCCTACATTGACGCAGGTGTATCAGTTAGCGCTGATTGCACCGTCTACCAATACCTGCGCTTCTTCTACCAACTGCTTGAGGTGATTTTCACCGATGAAGCTCTCGGCGTAGATCTTGTAGATATCCTCGGTGCCCGATGGCCGCGCGGCGAACCAGCCGTTTTCGGTCATGACTTTCAAGCCGCCGATCGCCTGGTTATTACCCGGCGCATGGCTGAGGATCTGCTGGATGCGCTCCCCGGCCAGTTCGGTGGACGTCACCTGCTCCGGCGACAGCTTGCCCAACAGGGCCTTCTGCGCCGGAGTGGCCTTGGCGTCGACGCGAATGGCGAACGGTTCGCCCAAGGCGTCGGTCAGGCCACGGTAGATCTGGCTTGGGTCCTGGCCTTTGCGCGAGGTCATTTCTGCCGCGAGCAACGCCGGGATCAAACCGTCCTTGTCGGTGCTCCACACGGTGCCGTCCTTGCGCAGGAACGAGGCGCCGGCGCTTTCTTCACCGCCAAAGCCCAGCGAACCGTCGAACAGGCCGTCGGCAAACCACTTGAAGCCGACCGGCACTTCGTACAGGCGCCGCCCGATGCGCGCCGCGACAGAAATGA
>NZ_JAKNRV010000018.1:0-34296 GCF_023072625.1 Pseudomonas emilianonis | reverse complement strand
ACGGTCAACGGCTCGCTGCCTTCGGGCAAGACGATGCGCTTGTTGGCGGCCTGGGCGCGCTGGATCAACTGGTAGCGGAACACTGCCGGCGAAAGGCGCATCTCCCGTGGCGTGCCGCAGCGTTGGTGCAGCCAGCGCGCATCGAGGTGGCTGGCGACGAAATCGGTGATGATCTCGGCGCGCTCGCGGTCATCGATGGGGATTTCCTTGTTCAGGCTGTTGAGCAGGTTCGCTGTCTCGTAGGAGCCGGTACTTACCGACAGCACCGGCAGCCCGGCCTGAAAGGCGCCTCGGCAGAGGTCCATGATGCGCGGGTCGGGCAGGGTGTCGCTGGTCAGCAGCAGGCCGGCCAGGGGCACGCCGTTGATCGCGGCCAGGCTGACGGCGAGGATGATGTCGTCGCGGTCACCCGGCGTCACCACCAGCACGCCCGGCTTGAGCAGTTCCACGGTGTTACGCATGGTGCGGGCGCAGATGATGATTTTGGACATGCGCCGGGTTTCATAATCGCCGGCGTTGAGGATCTGCGCGCCCATCAGGTCGGCGACGTCGCGGGTACGCGGCGCGTTGAGTTCGGGCTGGAAAGGAATGCAGCCGAGCAGGCGGAAATCCCCGCTGCGCAGCAACGGTGAATGCTCCTTGAGGCGCGCCGAGAAGGCTTCCATGCTTTCATCGGTGCGCACCTTGTTGAGGATCACACCGAGCACTTTCGGATCTTTCGGGCCGCCGAACAACTGGGCCTGCAATTCCACGCGGCCGGAGAGTTCGGTGAGCACTTCGTTTTCCGGCGCAGAGACCAGGATCACTTCCGCGTCCAGGCTCTTGGCCAAGTGCAGGTTGACCCGCGCCGCATAGCTGGCGCTGCGGGTCGGCACCATGCCTTCGACGATCAGCACGTCCTTGCCCACGGCGGCCTGCTGATACAGGGTGATGATTTCTTCGAGCAATTCGTCGAGCTGGCCGTCGCCGAGCATCCGCTCGACATGGGCCAGGCCCAGAGGCTGCGGCGGTTTCAGGCCGTGGGTGCGTGCGACCAGTTCGGTGGAGCGTTCGGGGCCGGTGTCGCCGGGGTGCGGCTGGGCAATCGGTTTGAAGAAGCCGACTTTCAACCCGGCACGTTCAAGGGTGCGCACCAGCCCGAGGCTGATGGAGGTCAGACCCACACCAAAATCGGTGGGCGCGATAAAAAAAGTCTGCATGCGAATTCTCTGGAGGTGCATGGCTTCGGTGGCGCTCTATGGTTGAGTGCCTACCGGGAATCAGGCGCCAAGGTTATCGTTATTCGCGCTCCTGCGCACACCAGCCGCAGGCAAAGGGCTGGCCTATTTTTTCCAGGCGGTGTGCGGGGTCGAGTACCCAGGTGCGCGATTGCCAGGGCGGCTGGTGGCGCAGGTGTTGGGTGTGGCCGCAGGACAGCTCGGCAACCCAGTGCCCGTCGTCGTCCTGGTGGAATCCGAGGATGACGGCGACCGTTGATCGACCCCGTCCGTCCGGGTTCTGTTCGCTTTCGGGCAAATCCTTGTTTAGACTTGTCCGTTCTTCATTCTTATGCAAAAGGTCTCGCCCCATGACGATCGCCGCTAACAAGGCAGTCTCCATCGACTATACCCTGACCAACGACGCTGGTGAGGTCATCGACAGCTCAGCCGGCGGCGCGCCGCTGGTCTACCTGCAAGGCGCAGGCAACATTATCCCGGGCCTGGAAAACGCCCTGGTCGGCAAGAGCGTTGGTGATGAACTGACCGTTGTCGTAGAGCCTGAAAATGCTTACGGCGAATACTCCGCCGAACTGGTCAGCACCCTGAGCCGCAGCATGTTCGAAGGTGTCGACGAACTGGAAGTGGGCATGCAGTTCCACGCTTCCGCGCCGGACGGCCAAATGCAGATCGTCACCATCCGTGATCTGGACGGCGACGACGTCACCGTCGACGGTAACCACCCTCTGGCAGGCCAGCGCCTGAACTTCCAAGTGAAGATCGTGGCCATCCGCGACGCTTCCGAGGAAGAAGTCGCCCACGGCCACGTGCACGGTGAAGGCGGTCATCACCACTGATTGATGTGTTGATCAGGTGGTAGCCAAAACGCCCCGACTGGTTCGGGGCGTTTTTTTTGTGCGCGCAATAAAGAACAGCGATTTATTGCGCCCAAACAAAAATGCCCCGGACCTTTCGGTACGGGGCATTTCTTAACTGTTACGCAGGTAAACCGGCGTGGCAGTTTATCGCTTAGGCTGCAACAGCAAGGTTCAGAGCCTTGATGTGGCCATTCAAACGACCTTTATGGCGAGCAGCTTTGTTCTTGTGGATGATGCCTTTATCGGCCATGCGGTCGATAACTGGCACAGCCAGAACGTAAGCAGCTTGAGCTTTTTCAGCGTCTTTTGCGTCAATGGCCTTAACTACATTCTTGATGTAGGTACGAACCATGGAACGCAGGCTGGCGTTGTGGCTGCGACGCTTCTCAGCCTGTTTTGCACGTTTTTTGGCGGAAGGTGTGTTGGCCACCGTCGAGCTCCTCGAAAGACTTTTTAGGAAATAGCAAACAAAATAGGCCGCGAATCATGCCGATGAGTTGATGGGTTGTCAAGGGCGGCTGATGCGAACTGCTGAGTGGTCGATCTGAAGAGGCGGGTGATTTATTTCCGGCGCTTGACCTGTAAACTCGCGAGCTTTGGCGCTGTGCTGTTGCAGGCGCGCAGTATCGCATAAGTAGGCGCGTAGTTCGCCTGCTCTTTATCTATAGGCGCAAACTCTTTCAATGAATCTGCTCAAATCGTTGGCTGCCGTCAGCTCAATCACGATGATCTCCAGGGTTTTGGGGTTTGTGCGTGACACCCTGCTGGCGCGCATTTTTGGCGCCAGCATGGCCACGGATGCGTTCTTTATTGCCTTTAAACTGCCCAACCTGTTGCGGCGGGTCTTCGCCGAGGGCGCGTTTTCCCAGGCGTTCGTGCCGATCCTGGCGGAATACAAGACGCAGCAGGGCGAGGAGGCGACCCGCACATTTATCGCCTATGTCTCGGGCCTGCTGACCCTTGTGCTGATGCTGGTGACCCTGGTTGGCATGCTCGCCGCGCCCTGGGTGATCTGGGCCACGGCGCCCGGGTTTGCCAATACGCCGGAAAAATTCGCGCTGACCACTGATCTGCTGCGGGTGACTTTCCCCTACATATTGCTGATCTCCCTGTCCTCCCTGGCCGGCGCCATCCTCAATACCTGGAACCGTTTCTCGGTGCCGGCGTTCGTGCCGACCCTGCTTAACGTCAGCATGATTATTTTTGCGCTGTTCCTCACGCCCTACTTCGATCCGCCGGTCATGGCCCTGGGCTGGGCGGTATTGGCCGGTGGCCTGGCGCAATTGCTCTACCAACTGCCGCACCTGAAAAAGATCGGCATGCTCGTGTTGCCGCGCCTGAACCTCAAGGACACCGGCGTCTGGCGCGTGATGCGCAATATGCTGCCGGCGATCCTCGGGGTGTCGGTCAGCCAGATTTCCCTGATCATCAACACCGCGTTTGCGTCGCTGCTGGTGTCCGGTTCGGTGTCGTGGATGTATTACGCCGATCGCTTGATGGAGCTGCCGTCCGGCGTCCTCGGCGTGGCCCTGGGCACGATTTTGCTGCCGACGCTGGCGCGTACCTACGCGAGCAAGGACCGCCAGGAATACTCGCGCATTCTCGATTGGGGTTTGCGCCTGTGCTTCGTGCTGGTGTTGCCGTGTTCCCTGGCGCTGGGAATCCTGGCCGAGCCACTGACGGTGTCGTTATTCCAGTACGGGCAATTCAGCGCGCACGATGCCTTGATGACCCAGCATGCGCTGATCGCCTATTCCGTCGGTCTGCTCGGCATTATCGTGATCAAAGTGCTGGCGCCGGGTTTCTACGCCCAGCAAAACATCCGCACGCCGGTGAAGATCGCGATCTTCACGCTGATCGTCACACAGTTGCTCAACTTGGTGTTTATCGGCCCGCTGGCCCACGCCGGCCTGGCCTTGGCCATCAGCGCCGGTGCCTGCATCAATGCCGGCCTGCTGTTTTACCAACTGCGCAAACAGCAGATGTTCCAGCCGCAACCGGGCTGGGGGATATTTGCCCTCAAGCTGCTGGTGGCGGTGGCGATGATGTCGGCGGTATTGCTGGGCCTGATGCACTTCATGCCGGCCTGGGATCAAGGCCATATGCTCGAGCGCTTCCTGCGCCTGGGCGTGCTGGTGGTGGCGGGCGTGGTGGTGTACTTCGGCATGTTGCTGCTGCAAGGTTTCCGCCTGCGGGATTTCAATCGCAAGGCGCTGGGTTAGAGGGTTTGCCGCGATAAAACCGGTGTTTTATCGATTCCATCCGTTTTGCCCTGCGCTGTTGCCTGTGATCCGGGGCCGGGTGTGGTTATAATCGACCACTTTATGAGCAAGAAGCGCGTTATGCAGCTGGTTCGAGGTCTCCACAACCTGCGCCCCCAGCATCGGGGCTGCGTCGCCACTATTGGCAACTTTGACGGTGTACACCGTGGCCACCAGGCTATCCTGGCCCGGCTGCGCGAGCGTGCGGTCGAGTTGGGCGTGCCCAGCTGCGTGGTGATTTTTGAGCCACAGCCGCGGGAATTCTTTACCCCGGAAACGGCACCGGCGCGCCTGGCCCGCTTGCGCGACAAGCTGCAACTGTTGGCGGAGGAGGGCGTGGACCGTGTGCTGTGCCTGGCCTTCAACCAGCGTTTGCGCAGCCTCAGCGCCGCCGAGTTCGTCGACCGTATCCTGGTGGATGGCTTGGGCGTGCAGCATCTGGAGGTCGGCGACGACTTCCGCTTTGGGTGTGACCGGGTCGGCGATTTCGATTTCCTGCAACACGCTGGCGTGACCCAGGGTTTTACCGTCGAAGCCGCGCAAACCGTCGAACTGGACGGCCTGCGCGTGAGCAGTACCCAGGTGCGTAATGCCCTGGCTGCCGCCGACTTCGCCTTGGCTGAGCGTTTGCTCGGTCGCCCGTTCCGCATTGTCGGGCGGGTATTGCACGGCCAGAAGCTGGCGCGCCAACTGGGCACGCCAACCGCTAACGTGCAGCTCAAGCGCCGTCGTGTGCCGCTGACCGGGGTTTACCTGGTGAGTGTCGACATCGACGGCCAATCGTGGCCGGGAGTCGCCAATATAGGCGTCAGGCCCACGGTTGCAGGTGATGGCAAGGCCCACCTGGAAGTTCACCTTTTGGATTTTGCCGGGGATTTATATGACCGGCGTTTGACGGTGGTTTTCCACCAGAAGCTGCGTGAAGAGCAGCGTTTCGCCTCCCTTGAGGCGTTGAAAACGGCGATCAATGCGGATGTCGCCGCCGCCCGTGCCCTAGCCGCACCTAGCGCCCATCGCTAACCGAAGAGCCTTAAATGACCGACTATAAAGCCACGCTAAACCTTCCGGACACCGCCTTCCCAATGAAGGCCGGCCTGCCACAGCGCGAACCGCAGATCCTGCAGCGCTGGGACAGTATTGGCCTGTACGGAAAGTTGCGCGAGATTGGCAAGGATCGTCCGAAATTCGTCCTGCACGACGGCCCTCCTTATGCCAACGGCACGATTCACATCGGTCATGCGCTGAACAAAATTCTCAAGGACATGATCATCCGCTCGAAGACCCTTTCGGGTTTCGACGCGCCTTATGTCCCGGGCTGGGACTGCCACGGCCTGCCGATCGAACACAAAGTCGAAGTGACCCACGGCAAGAACCTGGGCGCCGATAAAACCCGCGAACTGTGCCGTGCCTATGCCACCGAGCAGATCGAAGGGCAGAAGTCCGAGTTCATCCGCCTGGGTGTCCTGGGCGACTGGGCCAACCCGTACAAAACCATGGACTTCAAGAACGAAGCCGGTGAAATCCGCGCCTTGGCCGAAATCGTCAAGGGCGGTTTCGTGTTCAAGGGCCTCAAGCCCGTGAACTGGTGCTTCGACTGCGGTTCGGCCCTGGCTGAGGCGGAAGTCGAGTACGAAGACAAGAAGTCCTCGACCATCGACGTGGCCTTCCCGATCGCCGACGACGCCAAGCTGGCCGAGGCCTTTGGCCTGGCAAGCCTGGCCAAGCCGGCCGCCATCGTGATCTGGACCACCACCCCGTGGACCATCCCCGCCAACCAGGCGCTGAACGTACACCCGGAATTCACCTACGCCCTGGTGGATGTTGGTGATCGCCTGCTGGTGCTGGCCGAAGAGATGGTCGAGGCCTGCCTGGCTCGCTACGAACTGCAAGGTTCGGTGATCGCCACCACCACCGGCACCGCGTTGGAATTGATCAATTTCCGTCACCCGTTCTACGACCGCCTGTCGCCGGTGTACCTGGCTGACTACGTTGAACTGGGTTCGGGTACCGGTGTGGTTCACTGCTCGCCTGCCTATGGCGTCGACGACTTCGTGATCTGCAAAAAATACGGCATGGTCAACGATGACATCATCAACCCGGTGCAGAGCAATGGCGTTTACGTGCCATCGCTGGAGTTCTTTGGCGGCCAGTTCATCTTCAAAGCCGACCAGGTGATCATCGACAAGCTGCGTGAAGTTGGCGCACTGATGCAAACCGATACCATCAAGCACAGCTACATGCACTGCTGGCGCCACAAGTCTCCGCTGATCTACCGCGCTACCGCGCAGTGGTTCATCGGTATGGATAAAGAACCGACTAGTGGCGAAACCCTGCGTAACCGCGCGATCAAGGCCATCGAAGACACCAAGTTCGTCCCGGCCTGGGGCCAGGCGCGCCTGCACTCGATGATCGCCAACCGTCCGGACTGGTGCATCTCCCGCCAGCGCAACTGGGGCGTGCCGATCCCGTTCTTCCTTAACAAGGAAAGCGGCGAGCTGCACCCGCGTACCGTCGAACTGATGGAAGTCGTGGCCCAGCGCGTTGAGCTGGAAGGCATCGAAGCCTGGTTCAAGCTGGACGCCGTCGAGCTGCTGGGCGCCGAAGCGCCGCTGTACGACAAGATCAGCGACACCCTCGATGTGTGGTTCGACTCTGGCACCACCCATTGGCACGTGCTGCGCGGTTCGCACCCGATGGGTCACGAAACCGGCCCGCGCGCCGACCTGTACCTGGAAGGTTCGGACCAGCACCGTGGTTGGTTCCACTCGTCACTGTTGACCGGTTGTGCCATCGACGATCACGCACCGTACCGCGAATTGCTGACCCACGGTTTCACCGTTGACGAAAACGGCCGCAAGATGTCCAAGTCCCTGGGCAACGTGATCGCGCCGCAAAAGGTCAACGACACCCTGGGCGCCGATATCATGCGCCTGTGGGTTGCCTCGACCGATTATTCGGGCGAGATGGCCGTGTCGGAGCAGATCCTGCAGCGCAGCGCCGATGCCTACCGTCGTATCCGTAATACCGCACGCTTCATGCTGTCGAACCTGACCGGTTTCAACCCGGCCACCGACATCCTGCCGGCCGAGGAAATGCTCGCCCTGGACCGTTGGGCCGTGGACCGTACCCTGTTGCTGCAACGCGAGTTGCAGGAGCACTACGGTGAATACCGCTTCTGGAACGTCTATTCGAAGATTCACAACTTCTGCGTGCAGGAGTTGGGCGGTTTCTACCTCGACATCATCAAGGACCGCCAGTACACCACCGGCGCCAACAGCAAGGCGCGCCGCTCGGCGCAGACCGCGCTGTATCACATCTCCGAAGCGTTGGTGCGCTGGATCGCACCGATCCTGGCCTTCACCGCCGACGAACTGTGGGAATACCTGCCGGGCGAGCGCAACGAGTCCGTGATGCTCAACACCTGGTACGAAGGCCTGACCGAACTGCCGGCCGACTTCGAATTGGGTCGCGCATACTGGGAAGGCGTGATGGCGGTGAAAGTGGCCGTGAACAAGGAGTTGGAAGTCCAGCGTGCGGCCAAGGCCGTCGGTGGCAACCTGCAAGCCGAAGTCACCCTGTTTGCCGAGGAAGGCCTGAGCGCCGACCTGGCCAAGCTGAGCAACGAACTGCGCTTCGTGCTGATCACCTCCACCGCGAGCCTGGCGCCATTCGCCCAGGCGCCGGCGGACGCCGTGGTCACCGAAGTGCCTGGCCTGAAGCTCAAAGTCGTCAAGTCGGCCTTCCCCAAGTGCGCCCGTTGCTGGCACTGCCGTGAAGATGTCGGCGTGAACCCTGAGCATCCGGAAATCTGCGGTCGTTGCGTCGACAACATCTCTGGTGCTGGCGAGGTTCGCCACTATGCCTAACGCCAGTCGTTTCGGACGTCTTGGCTGGCTCGTATTGAGCGTGCTGGTCCTGGTCATCGACCAGGTCAGCAAGGCTCACTTCGAGGGCACCCTGGAGATGTTCCAGCAAATCGTGGTGATCCCGGATTACTTCAGCTGGACCCTGGCCTATAACACCGGCGCGGCGTTCAGCTTCCTTGCCGATGGCGGCGGCTGGCAGCGCTGGTTGTTCGCCCTGATCGCCGTGGTGGTCAGTGCGGTGCTGGTGGTCTGGCTCAAGCGCCTGGGTCGCGATGACACCTGGCTGGCCATCGCCTTGGCACTGGTGCTGGGCGGCGCGCTGGGCAACCTGTACGACCGCATCGCCTTGGGCCATGTGATCGATTTCATTCTGGTGCATTGGCAGAATCGCCATTACTTCCCGGCGTTCAATTTTGCTGACAGCGCCATCACCGTCGGTGCAATCATGCTGGCACTCGATATGTTCAAAAGTAAGAAAACCGGAGAGACCGTTCATGACTGATCAGGTATTGGCTGAACAACGCATTGGCCAGAACACGGAAGTCACCTTGCATTTCGCATTGCGCCTGGAGAATGGCGACACGGTCGACAGCACGTTCGACAAATCCCCGGCTACCTTCAAGGTGGGCGATGGCAACCTGCTGCCGGGTTTTGAAGCGGCCCTGTTCGGCTTCAAGGCTGGCGACAAGCGCACCCTGCAGATCCTGCCGGAAAACGCCTTTGGCCAGCCCAATCCGCAGAACGTACAGATCATCCCGCGTTCACAGTTCCAGGACATGGACCTGTCGGAAGGCCTGCTGGTGATTTTTAACGATGCGGCGAATACCGAGCTGCCGGGTGTGGTCAAAGCCTTCGATGATGCGCAAGTGACCATCGACTTCAACCACCCGTTGTCCGGTAAAACCTTGACGTTTGACGTAGAAATCTTCGACGTTAAAGCGCTCTAACTGACAGAACCGGCTCCTGCGGGCGCTGGCTTGTGTGGGAGCTGGCTTGCCTGCGATGGCATCACCTCGGTGTACCTGATACGCCGAGTCGACCGCATCGCAGGCAAGCCAGCTCCCACAAAGACACGAGGCACAGCATGCAAATCAAACTCGCCAACCCCCGTGGCTTCTGCGCCGGCGTGGACCGGGCGATCGAAATCGTCAACCGCGCCCTGGAAGTCTTCGGGCCGCCGATTTACGTGCGCCATGAAGTCGTCCACAACAAATTCGTGGTCGAAGACTTGCGCGCTCGCGGCGCCATCTTTGTCGAAGAACTCGATCAGGTACCGGACGACGTCATCGTAATCTTCAGTGCCCATGGGGTATCCCAGGCTGTACGTACCGAAGCGGCAGGCCGTGGCCTGAAAGTGTTCGATGCCACCTGCCCGCTGGTCACCAAGGTGCATATCGAAGTCGCGCGCTACAGCCGCGATGGCCGTGAATGCATCCTGATCGGCCACGCCGGCCACCCGGAAGTCGAAGGCACCATGGGCCAGTACGACGGCGGCAACGGTGGCGCGATCTACCTGGTGGAAGACGAGAAAGACGTCGCCAACTTGCAGGTACACAACCCGGAGCGTTTGGCCTTCGTCACCCAGACCACCTTGTCCATGGATGACACCAGCCGGGTGATCGATGCCCTGCGCACACGCTTCCCGGCGATTGGCGGCCCGCGCAAGGACGACATCTGCTACGCCACGCAAAACCGCCAGGATGCGGTCAAGCAACTGGCCGATGAATGTGATGTGGTGCTGGTCGTCGGCAGCCCTAACAGCTCAAACTCCAACCGCCTGCGTGAACTGGCTGAACGCATGGCCACGCCGGCGTACCTGATCGACGGCGCCGAGGACATGCAGCGCAGCTGGTTCGATGGCGTCGAGCGTATCGGCATCACGGCGGGCGCCTCGGCGCCGGAAGTCCTGGTGCGCGGTGTGATCCAACAGTTGCAGGCCTGGGGTGCCACAGGTGCCGATGAGTTGGCCGGTCGTGAGGAGAACATCACTTTCTCCATGCCCAAGGAGCTGCGGGTTCGTTCGCTGCTCTGAGTCCCAGGGTGTTGAGCAAGCCTCGGCATAATGCCTGCTCGGTTTTATCTCGGCGCAGGCTGATGCGCCCACTGGGGGCCAGCACCACTTGAAACAGGCTTTGTGCCTGGTCCGTGGCGCATACATGCACGGTGCCGGCACGAAAGCCCCCGCCAGCAAAGACCGGCTCTCCCAGCCCGCTGAAGCGAACCTGGCTCCTGACCGGTCCATTGCCCACGATCTGCACGCGCCCATTGTCCTGGTGCTCCAGCAGCACGGGATTATCGTCGTCCAGATGGCCGCGCCCGCTCAGATCCACGATCACCCGCCAGCCCCGGCTCCAATCATTGTCAACGGCATGCATGACTACCGCCCGGTTGCGTGCGATGGCTTCAGTGCGCGCATAGCGCAGGCCGCCAGCCAACGACTGGGCAGCGCTTTGTCGCTGCTGGGATTCCAGCAAACCCTTGAAACTGGGTACCGCCAACTGCGCAAGGATGCCGCTCAGGATAAGCCCGAGCAGTAGTTCGATCAGGGTGAAACCTCGCTGTGTCATGTGCTGTCCCTCCGTGGACGTGATGGATACTCAGATGGCATGCCTAGGTATAGCGTCCAGCTCGTGGTGTTGAATGCTGGCCTTTATGTCCAAAGTATTTCCCTTTGTTCCGGGAGCAGCGCAGGCCAAAAACCGGCGCTAGTCTTGGGCCGCACAGCAGGGTTTTCCTGCTTTTTTTCCGGCCTTCGACAGGGATGACGACGGTAATGCTTGCTTGCCCGACCGCCTTTTTTCGACCTTTAACTTCCCGCCACCAAACCGGCATGACCCTGATCGAGGTGGTGGTGGCGGTGCTGATTCTCGTGATCGGCCTGTTGGGGGTCGCGGTGGTCCAGCTCAATGCGCTCAAGTACACCGACAGCTCGCGGATGACCAGCCAGGCGAGCTTTATCGCCTACGACATGCTGGACCGCATTCGCGCAAACTCCGGCGCCGACTACACGTGGGCGCGAAGCGAGCGCGCACCACCGTTCACGTCGACGGCCAGTGTGCGTGACCTCGACCTGCACGATTTCGAGGCCAACATCCTCGGTTTCGCCGGCGACAGCGGCAGTGGCTCGGTGGTCGTTCGTGCCAATGAAGTGATCGTCAGCATCAGTTGGGATGACGCCCGGGGGGCAAAAAACGCTGGGGCGAGGGAAACGTTCACACTCACCAGTCGCGTCGCCGACGAATCGCAGGTGGTGCAATGAAGCGGCGGGAGCAGGGTTTCAGCTTGCTGGAGTTGCTGCTGGCATTGACGCTTGGGTTGGTGCTGAGCCTCGGGGTCAGCCAAGTCGCCATCAGCGCTCGAACGACCCATGCCAGCCAGCAGGCCGCCATGCTGCTGCAGGATGATGCGCGGTTTGCGCTCGGCAAACTGATTCAGGACATTCGCCTGGCGGGCATGTTGGGTTGCCTGGATACGGCATTGATCGAAGGTGCTCCGTTGGCCTTCGAACGGCCCATCAGTTGGAGTGCCACGGGCGCTTCAGTGTCGCTGACCCTGGTTAGCGCTGAGGTCGGCGAGGACGGCGGCAAGCCGGATTGGACTGTGTTGTCCGACTGCACCAGTTCTGCCCACGCTTATGCCGGCACCCCACCCCCTGCTGCGCCGGGGCAGATACGCTTTGCGATACGTCAGCTTACCTACACCTTCGAGGCTGGCCAGTTGAAAGTCAGCACCCCGGCAGCTCCGGCCAAGACGGTACTGGTGGATAACGTGCAGGCGTTCGAGATCAGTTTCGGCGTGGCGGCCAAGCCTGACTCGACGCATGTGGTGCGATATGACCCTGGCCCGGTCGACGCATCGCTGATACGCAGTGTGCGCATCCTGTTGACGCTGCAAGACCCGGCAGGGTTGGTGAAGGCGCAAACCTGGCGCGTGGTTGCGGCGCTGCGTAACCGGCTGGGGTAGGGCGACCATGGCGCTGTTTCGCGTTGTTGAACGACGGCAGGTGGGCATGGTGCTGCTGATCAGTCTGGTGTTCCTGTTGTTGCTATCGCTGATCGGATTGTCCTCGATGCAAGGTGCGGTGTCCCAGCAGAAGGTCGCCAGCAGTGTCTGGCACCGCAACCAGTCGCTGCAAAGTGCCGAAAGTGGCCTGAGGCTGGGGGAGGCGAGTGTGCGTCAGGCCGGTGGTGCGCGACCTGTGTGCTCGTCGATCATCACCTGTGCGCCGCCGCGCGAATCGTCTTCGGTGATAGGCCCTGGAACCCATCCCGTTTCGACGGTGAACTGGGTTGCCATGAGCGGCGGTCTCTACGCTGTTCAAACGCTCGGGCCGGCGGTGGGGCTGGTTCACTTGCCCCCGCAGATGCCGGCAATGGTGTATCGGGTCACGGCGGTGGGGCTCAGTGGTCAGTCGCGCACGGTGCTGGAGGCCATGTATGCAAGGGTGGACGAAGGCGGGCGCTCGCGGTTTCGGCGAGTGATGTGGCGGCAACTTTATTAAGGAGCAGTGCAATGGGCATGGATAGCCAGGGTTTTACGTTGATTGAATTACTGATCGCCGTAGCGATCATCGCTGTGCTGGCCGGTATCGCTTATCCGGGGTATGTCGGCCATGTAAACAAGGCCTACCGCGCGGAAATTGTCGTGCTGTTGACCGAGCACGCTCAGCATCTGGAGCGGTATTACACGAAGAACGGCAGTTATATTGATGCAAGCGGCGTCAGTGTTGGCAATGATCGCTATAGAATCACTGCAGTATTGAACCCTCAGGATTTCAGCCTGCTGGCCACACCTGGCGTCGACTCTGTCATGGCGGGCGACGCTTGCGGGGCATTCAGCCTGACCAGTTCCGGTGTGCGAACCAATCCGGGAGCGGCGCCGGGAATGTCACGCAAGGCGTGCTGGGGGCAGTGATGGGTGTGCTGAATGAGTGGGCGCCGAGTGCGCTTTTCCCTTTTTATCGGCTGGATCAAATGATGGCTAAGCAACAGCGAGTGGTGGTTGTCGGTGGCGGAGTAATCGGCTTGTTGACGGCGTTCAATCTGGCGACCCAGGGGCAGGCGGTCGTACTGCTGGAGCGCTCGGGGATTGGGCAGGAGTCCTCGTGGGCAGGTGGCGGAATTGTCTCGCCCCTTTATCCATGGCGCTACAGCCCGGCGGTCACGGCTTTGGCCCATTGGTCCCAGGACTTTTATCCACAACTGGCCGAGCGCTTGTTTGCTGATACCGGCGTTGACCCGCAGGTTCACACCACCGGCCTCTACTGGCTGGACCTGGAAGATGAAGCCGACGCGCTGGCCTGGGCCGCGCGCGAAGGGCGACCATTGAGCAAGGTGGCTGTGTCGGCCGTCCATGATGCGGTTCCGGTGCTCGGCGGTGGCTACTCCCAGGCGATCTACATGGAAAATGTGGCGAATGTGCGCAACCCGCGCCTGATCAAATCCCTCAAGGCGGCACTGCTGGCGCTCCCTGGCGTGACGGTTCACGAGCAGTGCGAAGTTGACGGGTTTGTGTTGGACGGCGACAACGTCGTCGGGGTGAATACGCCCACTGGGCCGGTTCTTGGTGATCAGGTCGTGCTTGCGGCGGGTGCCTGGAGTGGAGAATTGCTGGGCAAACTGGGATTGTCACTGCCGGTTGAGCCGGTCAAAGGCCAGATGATTCTGTACAAATGCGCCTCGGACTTTCTGTCGAGCATGGTCCTGGCCAAGGGGCGTTATGCGATTCCCCGGCGTGACGGGCACATTCTGATCGGCAGTACCCTGGAACATGAAGGGTTCGACAAGACGCCGACCGAGTCGGCGCTGGAGAGCCTGAAGGCTTCAGCCGTGGAGTTGATTCCCGCCTTGGCGGATGCCGAGGTGGTGGGTCATTGGGCGGGCCTGCGGCCAGGCTCGCCGGAAGGTATTCCCTACATCGGCCCGGTCCCCGGTTTCAAAGGGCTGTGGCTCAATTGCGGGCATTACCGCAACGGCCTCGTGCTGGCGCCTGCGTCCTGCCAGTTATTCGCCGATTTGCTGCTGGAGCGCACGCCGATCATCGACCCGGCACCCTATGCGCCGGCAGGTCGGATCAACGCCGGATAGCTTTCGGCCCTTGCTCCAGATGCGCCTGGGTGCAGTACCATTCTTGCCGTGAGCTCAGTGCTCGGTCCTGCGGCAGATGCACGCCGCAGTGAGCGCAGCGCACCATCGGCGTGGCGTCGGGTTCGCCGGAGCGCTGCTGTTTGATGGCCGGGTTTTTGAATTTGCGCCAGAACCATACCGCGGCAACAATGACGGCAATCCAGAACAGTAGACGAACCATGATGGGTAGTTTCTCGACAAGGAATGCGCCAGTTTAGCCAAGGACGTGGCAGGCGCACAGCGCAATAATGCTTGCGCATAAAAAAGGGAGCCCCGAAGGGCTCCCTTTTTACGTTGCGTCGAATGATCAGTCGAACACACCGAAGGTCATGTAGCTGAACCACGAGCGGTCCTGGTTGTTGCCCAGGGCTTGCGGCGCTTCCTCTTCGATCACATCGCCATTTTCATCATGGGGCTTGAGGTCCGCAGGGATGGCTTCCTTGGCGTCCTGGAACTGCTTGACCACGTCCTGGTTGGCGCGGGTTTCTCCCGGCGGCAGCGGTGGACGGGACTCGATCAGGCCCAGGGTGTACTTGCTCAGCCACGAACGGTTGTCGGCTTCGGCAACCTGAGGCACGAACTGGCCGTCTTTCAGGCTAGGGTGGTCCGGGTAGTTGAGCTTCAGGGTTTCCAGGCTGGTGGTCGCCAGGGCGTCCAGGTGCAGGCGCTGGTAAGCCTCGGTCATCACCGCCAGGCCGTCACCCACGGAAGGGGTTTCCTGGAAGTTTTCCACTACATACCGACCACGGTTGGCAGCGGCCACGTAGGCCTGACGGGTCAGGTAGTAATGGGCTACGTGGATTTCGTAGGCTGCCAGCAGGTTGCGCAGGTAGATCATGCGCTGCTTGGCGTCCGGCGCGTAGCGGCTGTTGGGGTAGCGACTGGTCAACTGGGCGAACTCGTTGTAGGAGTCGCGGGCAGCGCCCGGGTCACGCTTGGTCATGTCCAGCGGCAGGAAGCGCGCCAGCAGGCCCACGTCCTGGTCGAACGAGGTCAGGCCCTTGAGGTAGTAGGCGTAGTCCACGTTCGGGTGCTGCGGGTGCAGGCGGATAAAACGCTCGGCGGCGGACTTGGCAGCTTCCGGTTCGGCGTTCTTGTAGTTGGCGTAGATCAGCTCGAGCTGTGCCTGGTCGGCATAGCGCCCGAACGGATAGCGCGACTCCAGGGCCTTCAGCTTGGCTGTGGCGCTGGTGTAGCTATTATTGTCCAAGTCTTTTTGAGCTTGTTGATACAGCTCGACTTCGCTCAGGTTTTCGTCGACGACTTCCTTTGTTGACGAGCAAGCAGCAGTCATGGCGAGGATGGCGATCAGCAGCAGGTGTTTCACTTGCATGGCGGCTTGCGTCCCTATGACGGCCGCTGTCTTGGGCGGGGCCGTCCTGTTATGATGAGCGCCCCGTTGAAAGCATCGGGGCAAAAGACGCCGTATTTAACCACAAGCGCGCAGCCGAAACCAAAGGCTGTGCCACGCCTAGTCTGAGCATGTCCGATAAAATTGAACTTCGCGCAGAGGTGCCGTCCGAATTGGGCGGCCAACGCCTCGATCAAGTCGCCGCACAATTATTCGCTGAGCACTCGCGCTCGCGCCTTTCCGCCTGGATCAAAGACGGCCGCCTGACTGTGGATGGAGCGGTTATCCGCCCGCGAGACATAGTCCATGGCGGTGCGATTCTTGAGCTGACTGCCGAGCAGGAAGCCCAGGGAGAATGGGTCGCCCAGGACATCGAGCTGGACATCGTCTATGAAGACGACGACATCCTGGTCATCAACAAACCCGCAGGCCTGGTGGTTCACCCGGCGGCCGGGCACGCTGATGGCACCTTGCTCAATGCCCTGTTGCACCACGTGCCGGACATCATCAATGTCCCGCGCTGCGGCATCGTACACCGCCTGGACAAGGACACTACCGGCTTGATGGTGGTGGCCAAGACCATTCAAGCCCAGACGCAGCTGGTTACACAGTTGCAGAGTCGCAGCGTCAGCCGGATCTACGAGTGCATCGTGATCGGCGTCGTGGTGGCGGGTGGCAAGATCAACGCGCCTATCGGCCGTCACGGCCAGCAGCGCCAGCGTATGGCGGTGATGGAAGGCGGCAAACAGGCCGTTAGCCACTACCGTGTGCTGGAGCGTTTCCGCTCCCACACCCATGTGCGGGTCAAGCTGGAAACCGGCCGTACCCACCAGATTCGCGTACATATGGCGCACATCAACTTCCCGTTGGTCGGAGATCCTGCCTACGGTGGTCGCTTCCGTATTCCGCCAGCGGCCAGTGTCACCATGGTTGAATCGCTGAAATCCTTCCCGCGCCAGGCGCTGCATGCGCGTTTCCTGGAGCTGGATCATCCGACGAGCGGTAAGCGGATGAGCTGGGAATCGCCTCTGCCGGACGATTTGGTCTGGTTGCTGTCGCTGCTCAAGCAGGATCGCGAGGCATTTGTCGGGTGAGTGACTGGCTGATTCCTGACTGGCCTGCGCCGGCTCAGGTCAAGGCCTGCGTCACTACCCGTGCGGGCGGCGCCAGCCTGGCGCCGTTCGACAGCCTCAACCTGGGCGATCACGTCGAGGACAGCCCTGAGGCTGTGCTTGAGAACCGCCGTCGCCTCACCGAAGCCTTTCATATCCAGCCGGCCTGGCTGCGCCAAGTCCACGGAGTAAGCGTGGTCGAAGCCGACCCCGAGCGTATTGCCGAAGCCGATGGCAGTTGGACCAGTACGCCGGGCATCGCCTGCACCTCCATGACTGCTGATTGCTTGCCTGCGCTGTTCTGCAACCGCGCCGGCACGCGCGTCGCCGCCGCTCATGCGGGTTGGCGTGGCTTGGCCGCAGGCGTGCTGGAAGCCGCAGTCGAAAGCCTGGAAACCGAGCCGGCCGACATATTGGTCTGGCTGGGCCCGGCCATTGGCCCGCAAGCCTTCGAAGTCGGCCCGGAAGTGCGGGAAGCATTCGTGCAGCAACTGCCGAGCACCGCCCAAGCCTTTGTGCCCAGCCGCAATCCCGGCAAGTTCATGGCCGACATCTACCAGTTGGCCCGTCTGCGCCTGGCCGCACGCGGTATCACTGCTGTTTACGGTGGCGGTTTCTGCACCGTGAGCGATCCGCGCTTTTTTTCTTACCGCCGCAGTCCACTTACGGGTCGTTTCGCCTCCCTTATTTGGCTGGAGCGCTAGACTCTTCTGATCTACGTCAACTGTCCGACGCTTGAATCTCCCAGAATCGACCACATCTATAGGGCTATCTGGCAGGTTTCTTCATTTAGGATGTGTTTGTAGCTCCGGCCTGCTCAAAAGGAAGGTGACTAATGCGTATTGATCGTTTAACCAGTAAATTGCAATTGGCCTTATCTGACTCCCAATCCCTGGCGGTCGGCCTCGACCACCCGGCCATTGAGCCTGCGCACTTGATGCAGGCGCTCCTGGAACAGCAAGGTGGTTCTATCAAGCCCTTGCTGATGCAGGTGGGCTTCGACGTCAACAGCCTGCGCAAGGAGTTGAGCAAAGAGCTCGACCAACTGCCGAAAATCCAGAATCCTACCGGCGACGTGAATATGTCCCAGGATCTGGCGCGCCTGCTCAATCAGGCGGACCGTCTGGCCCAGCAAAAGGGCGACCAGTTCATCTCCAGCGAGCTGGTGCTGCTCGCCGCCATGGACGAAAACAGCAAGCTCGGCAAATTGTTGCTGGGCCAGGGCGTTAGCAAAAAAGCCCTGGAAAACGCCATCAACAACCTGCGTGGCGGCGAAGCGGTGAACGACCCCAACCACGAGGAGTCGCGCCAGGCCCTGGATAAATACACTGTCGACCTGACCAAACGCGCCGAAGAAGGCAAGCTTGACCCGGTGATCGGCCGTGACGATGAAATTCGTCGCACCATCCAGGTTCTGCAGCGTCGCACCAAGAACAACCCAGTGCTCATCGGTGAGCCAGGCGTGGGTAAAACTGCGATCGCAGAGGGCTTGGCTCAGCGCATTATCAACGGTGAAGTACCGGACGGCCTGAAAGGCAAGCGCTTGCTGTCCCTGGACATGGGATCGTTGATCGCCGGCGCCAAATTCCGTGGCGAGTTCGAAGAGCGCCTCAAATCCCTGCTTAACGAGCTGTCGAAGCAGGAAGGGCAGATCATTCTGTTTATCGACGAACTGCACACCATGGTCGGCGCTGGTAAAGGCGAAGGCTCAATGGACGCTGGCAACATGCTCAAGCCTGCCTTGGCGCGGGGCGAGTTGCACTGTGTGGGTGCCACTACGCTCAACGAATACCGCCAGTACATCGAGAAGGATGCTGCCCTTGAGCGGCGTTTCCAGAAAGTGTTGGTGGAAGAGCCGAGCGAAGAGGACACCATCGCGATCCTGCGGGGCCTGAAAGAACGCTATGAGCTCCACCATAAGGTGGCGATCACTGACGGCGCGATCATTGCGGCGGCCAAATTGAGCCATCGCTATATCACCGACCGGCAACTGCCCGACAAAGCCATCGACCTGATCGACGAAGCGGCTAGCCGTATCCGTATGGAGATCGACTCCAAGCCGGAAGTGCTCGACCGTCTGGATCGGCGCCTGATTCAACTGAAAGTCGAATCCCAGGCGCTGAAAAAAGAAGAGGACGAAGCGGCGAAAAAACGCCTGGAAAAACTCCAGGAAGAAATCCTCCGTCTGGAACGCGAGTATTCGGACCTCGAAGAAATCTGGAACGCGGAAAAAGCCGAAGTGCAGGGTTCGGCGCAGATCCAGCAAAAGATCGAGCAATCGCGCCAGGAGCTGGAAGCCGCACGCCGTAAGGGTGACCTGAACCGCATGGCCGAGTTGCAGTACGGGGTGATCCCGGACCTGGAGCGCAGCCTGCAGATGGTCGACCAGCATGGTCACAGCGAGAACCAATTGCTGCGCAGCAAGGTGACCGAGGAAGAAATTGCCGAGGTCGTCTCGAAGTGGACCGGTATCCCCGTGTCGAAAATGCTCGAAGGCGAGCGCGACAAGCTGATGAAGATGGAAAGCCTGTTGCACCAGCGCGTGATCGGCCAGGAAGAGGCGGTGGTGGCAGTGTCCAACGCGGTGCGGCGTTCCCGTGCCGGGTTGTCCGACCCTAATCGTCCGAGTGGCTCGTTCATGTTCCTCGGCCCGACCGGTGTGGGTAAGACCGAGCTGTGCAAGGCCTTGGCCGAGTTCCTCTTCGATACCGAAGAGGCCATGGTACGGATCGATATGTCCGAGTTCATGGAGAAACATTCCGTGGCTCGCCTGATCGGGGCGCCACCGGGCTACGTAGGCTACGAGGAAGGCGGTTACCTGACCGAAGCGGTACGGCGCAAGCCTTACTCGGTGATCCTGCTGGATGAGGTCGAGAAGGCCCACCCGGATGTGTTCAACATCTTGCTGCAGGTGCTGGAAGACGGCCGGTTGACGGACAGCCACGGGCGTACTGTGGATTTTCGCAACACGGTGATCGTGATGACCTCCAACCTGGGCTCGACACAGATCCAGGAGTTGGTGGGTGATCGTGAAGGCCAGCGCGCCGCTGTGATGGATGCGCTGACCTCGCACTTCCGCCCGGAATTCATCAACCGGGTCGATGAAGTGGTGATCTTCGAGCCGTTGGCACGGGATCAGATTGCGGGTATCACCGAGATCCAGTTGGGCCGCCTGCGCAGCCGTCTGGCCGAGCGCGAGCTGTCGCTGGAGCTGAGCCGAGAGGCGTTGGACAAGCTGATCGCAGTCGGTTACGACCCGGTGTATGGCGCACGGCCATTGAAGCGTGCGATCCAGCGCTGGATCGAAAACCCGCTGGCGCAGTTGATTCTGTCGGGCAGCTTTATGCCAGGCACCAGCGTCAAGGCCACGGTGGAGAACGACGAAATCGTCTTCCACTGAGTCCACTCAGTAGGGCTATAAAGTGAAGGCCTCGCATTGCGAGGCCTTTTTTTTCGATAGGGCGTTGAACTGTAAGGCAAAGGCTTGTAAAGTGCGCCCCGCAGCAACGTCAGCCCGCGGGTTTCTTCTCCCCAAGAAGAAATCAGAAAGAAGCGCAAATCATTGTCTTAAAAGCAATTTAAAGGGTTGACAGGGTTTTTTAAGATTGTAGAATAGCGCGCCTCAGAGACGCTAACGTAGCGATACGGAAGGGTCGAAGAGAAGGTTACATCGCAGTAAAAGTTGTACATTTGAAATGTGTAGTTCCGTGATAGCTCAGTCGGTAGAGCAAATGACTGTTAATCATTGGGTCCCAGGTTCGAGTCCTGGTCACGGAGCCAATTTCAAAACCGGGGTATAGCGCAGTCCGGTAGCGCGCCTGCTTTGGGAGCAGGATGTCAGGAGTTCGAATCCCCTTACCCCGACCATTTTTGGGTCGTTAGCTCAGTTGGTAGAGCAGTTGGCTTTTAACCAATTGGTCGTAGGTTCGAATCCCACACGACCCACCATTTTTGAAACCAGTTAACGCTGGAATCAGATCTTAAGATCAGCGGCCAAAAGCTCTGATCGAAGAAGGCGGCTGAGAGGTCGCCTTTTTTTTACCGGGGTATAGCGCAGTCCGGTAGCGCGCCTGCTTTGGGAGCAGGATGTCAGGAGTTCGAATCCCCTTACCCCGACCATATTAAAAATCCTCGTATCGAAAGATACGGGGATTTTTTTTGTGCCCAAAACGTGAGAGCACTGAAAATCAAATGTGGGAGGGGGCTTGCCCCCGATAGCGGTGGGTCAGTCAAAGATGCTCCAACTGCTCCGCTTTCGGGAGCAAGCCCCCTCCCACATTGACCGCGTGTTTAGTGAAGTTTGAGCCGCGGCTCGGTCCCGCGCCCAATCCTGCTGCCCAGCATCAGCATCGCCGTGCGGAAGACGCCATACAGCGCCATTTGGTGCATGCGGTACAGCGACACATAGAACATCCGCGCGAGCCAGCCCTCCAGCATCACGCTGCCTGTCAGGTTGCCCATCAAGTTACCCACCGCCGAGAAACGCGACAGCGAGATCAGCGAGCCATAGTCGGTGTACTTGTACGACGGCAGGTCCTTGCCTTCGATCCGCAGTTTCAACGATTTGGCCAGCAATGAAGCCTGCTGGTGCGCAGCCTGGGCCCGTGGCGGTACGTTGCGGTCGGTGCCGGGTTGCGGGCAAGCGGCGCAGTCACCGAAGGCGAAGATGTTTTCATCGCGGGTGGTTTGCAGCGTCGGCAGCACCTGCAGTTGATTGATGCGGTTGGTTTCCAGGCCGTCGATGTCCTTGAGGAAGCCCGGCGCGCGGATGCCGGCGGCCCACACTTTCAGGCTGGCCGGGATCACTTGGCCGCTGCTGGTGATCAATGCGTCGGCCGTCACTTCGCTGACCGCGGAGTTGGTCAGCACCGTCACGCCGAGCTTCTCGAGGGTTTTATGCACAGGCCCGCCGATCCGCTCCGGCAGGGCAGGCAATACCCGTGGGCCGGCTTCGATCAGGGTGATGTGCATGTTTTCCGGTTTGATCCGGTCCAGGCCGTAGGCCGCCAGTTCATGGGCGGCGTTATGCAGCTCGGCCGCCAGCTCAACCCCGGTGGCGCCGGCACCGACGATGGCTACGCTGATTTTTTCCACCGCGTCGGTTTGCCCTGCATGGGCGCGCAGATAGTGATTGAGCAGTTGCTGATGGAAGCGCTCCGCCTGTTTGCGCGTGTCGAGGAACAGGCAGTGTTGCGCCGCGCCTTCGGTGCCGAAGTCGTTGGTGGTACTGCCGACTGCGATCACCAGGCTGTCGTAGTCGAGCACGCGTGCAGGCACTAGCTCGCGGCCTTCTTCGTCGAGGGTCGCGGCCAGTTGGATTTTCTTCTGTTCACGATCGAGCCCGCTCATGCGCCCCAGTTGGAACTCGAAGTGGTTCCATTTCGCCTGGGCGACATAATTGAGTTCGTCTTCCGAAGAGTTCAGGGAACCAGCGGCCACTTCGTGCAGCAGCGGTTTCCAGATATGGGTCAGGTTGGTGTCCACCAGCGTGATGCTGGCGCTGCCGCGCTTGCCCAGAGTGTTACCCAGGCGGGTAGCCAACTCCAGGCCGCCGGCACCGCCGCCGACGACAATAATACGATGGGTCATGGGGATATCTCGCAAGGCTAAAAAAAATCGGAGCAGTTACCCCCGCGAGCGCCAGGCAGCTCATAGCGTCAGGTAACTCAAAAGGCGGCTCAGCAGGCCGAGCCCGATCACCACCACCAGCACCAGGCCAAGGAGCAGCCACGGCCGGAAAGGCTTGCGCTCGACTCGGTTCTGGGAGAGTTGCAGGTACTCTTCGACATGCTGTTGGTCGTCGGGGTTCAGGCGGCTGGTCATATAAGGCCTCGTCAGGTAGACGTTGCAAAAGGGCGCCACATTACAGTCAGGCGGTTGGCGATATCGCCATAAGCGTAGCCTGTGCCCGAGTCATAGGCTGATGCCTACGTCGAACACGATGCTGCGGCCCAGATTGTTGCGCAAGAAATCCGGCGCGTCCGGGTGGGCGAACAGCACCCGGGCAAACGTCGGCCCCACCAGCGATAGCGAGCGCCAGCCCTGGCGCAGGTATTCAGTGGGCGGCGGGAAATGACTGTTGAGGTCCAGCACCTCGCGCTTGAGGCTGGCGAAGGCGACGATATCCAGCTCGCCCAGGTCCATCCCGCGTTCCTTGTAGTTGTGCGCTTTTTTGCGCAGGGTCGGCGCCAGGCGCAGCAGGAATTCATGGGCCGGAATCCGCCGTGGCTTGGCTTCGCGCCTGACCAGTTGGCTGAGGGAGAACGCACTGCGTCGGCGCAGCAATTCGTCGCGCCATTCATCGTTCAGGCGGCGTCCCTCGTCCAGCACGAAAAACACCTCGAAACTGGCGTCACGAAACAGCACGTCCGGCGGTTCTTGCCCGGCGGCATGAAACTCTTCGGCGCGGTACGGCACGTTCAGGCCTTGCAGCAGGCGCTGGCAGACCCAACGCTCACGCTCCCATTTGCGGGCATTGGACAGGAACGCATTGGCTTGTTCGGCTGCTACGGTGAGCAGGCGCAAATAATCTGAATCATCCATGCGTGCAGCTTAGCGCCCAAATGTGATCTTAAAAACAAACTCTATCGCGAAAGGAGAAAGTCTACTGGTCGGCATTTTGTATCTTGTTATCACAGGAAACAATAATGCTAAGCTGATGCACGAATTTCAGAGCGCGCGCTCCTATCAACGTCAGCGGTGTTCTCTAGATCCCATCATTTTTTGGCAGGATGCCCTGATGAGTTTTGAGTCGGCCCACTTCGTCCAGGTGCCTCCAGAGAAATTGCGCGGCTTCTTCGCGGTGGCCGGACTCGATGAGGTCGAGCAAATGGATGTGTTCCTGACATTGCGTCACAAGGCGACTGCGATCGATATTCGCTTTGTAGCCCATGAAACGCCGAAGCTGGTTCTGCTGGCGCAGGGCATCAATGAAAAAGACATTCCCCGAGCACTGCACGATCAGTTCGTGAAACTGGGCGCCGATCTGGAACAGTTGGGCGCGGGACAGCGTGTTGATCCCCCCATCAATCAGGGCCTGTTGCTGCTGCCTGGCGCTGGCAAACGCGGCTTGGTTTACCTGATAGCCGGGTTCGAGCAGGGCGGCCGGCTCGATAGCCATGCGGAAGCGGTAGCTCTGGATGTGAGCCTTCGTGTTATGCACGAAGTCTTTGAGCTCCCATCCTTGCCCCGGTTTGCGCTCCACCATGGCTTCGCCAGCCAGTCTGTTCAACACCTTGAGCAATTGCCCTCGGGGCACTTCGTAACGCCGCAACAGCTGAGCTTCGAAAAAGTGGCTAGGTATTTCGCCAGCCAAAATGTCGTCGACTACGCGAAGATAAAAGTCTTCGAAAGGGTCGCTGGCGAGAGGGAATGCGGATGCCTGGATCTCCCCGGCGTCTTGTTTCAGAAAGTAGCCGCGATTGGGCTCTTGGGTCGCAAGATTCCACTCGGCAAGCAAGGCAAACACTCGTCGGATAGGCGAGCGCGAAACACCCAGCGCTTGCGCTAACGTCTGCTCGCGCAAGGGCTCACCGGCCCGCATCGACCGGGCGCGAACCATGTCGATGACCTGCGGCGCCAACTGCAAGGCGAGGTCTTTCTTGATCACAGGCTCTCTCTCGAATGGTCGGCGTCAGTCTGTTCCTATCGGGGCCGGCCCCCCAATCGAACTGGGGTGGGAAAATACCATACCAAGCAGCGCGGAGTGTCTGCGCCAAAGGCGCAGGCACCTGTTGAACAACCTTTTGAAGCTCCTTTCCAGGACGGATACCTGCCCTATGCTTAAATTCAACGCTCACCTTGGCTTTCAATTCAATGAATTGCCATTCCTGCAACGCATCGAAGCCGCCGCCGCCGCTGGTTTTCGTGCGGTTGAATTCCCGTCGCCTTATGAGTTCGACGCGAGCCTGCTTGCAGATCATTTGGCGCAACACAACCTGCCGTTGATTCAATTTTCTGCCCCGACCGGCGTGACCAAAGGCGTCGCGGCGTTGCATGGCAAGGAAGATGATTTTCGCGGCGGCTTGCTCCAGGCCGCCAGCTATGCAAAGGCGCTGGCGTGTTCGGACGTCCACATCATGTCGGGCGTTACCATTCAGGATGACGCCGCGCTCGTGTACGGCGGAAACCTGGAGTACGCGGTGAAATACCTTGAAGACCAGGGTTTGCGTCCACTGATCGAAGTCATCTGCGTGCAGGAAATGCCGGGCTATTACATGTCCGACTTCAGCAAGGCGCAGCAGGTTCTGGAGACTTTCCCGAGTGTCGGGCTGATTCTTGATCTGTACCACGCCCAGTTCCTGACGGGAGACGCGGCTGATGTCCTGGCTCGTTTTTACGAGCGAACTGTTCATGTGCAAATCGCCGACTGTCCGGGTCGTCACCAGCCGGGGACGGGGAGCATGGACGTCTGCGCCTTGTTCACAGCACTCGAGCTGCGTGGTTATCAGGGATGGATCGGCTGTGAATACCGGCCTACCGGCCTCACGGTTGATAGCCTGGATTGGATCAAGCGGTTCAGTGGTTAGTTAGCGATGCGTAGAAGGCGCGACTAAAGGCGGCGAGTGTGTCCTCGGAGACAGCGTCCTCTTGCCGCTCCCATCCATTCAGACCTTAGAAAGTCCCTGCGCTAAAGCCCGGTGTAGACTGTCGACTCGACGTTCTCCCAAGCATGAGGTGTGCAGTGAAGTTTTTCGCAGTGCTGTTGTTGAGCCTGTTGCCCGTGTGGGCCCAGGCGGTTGAAGTGGGTGAGCGCGTGGCACCCTGGACGCTGCTGGATCAGTTCGACCAGGCCTACACCCTGGATGGCCAGGCGCAGATTCTGTTGGTGGCCCGCAGCATGGATGCCGCCAAGCTGGTGGACGCGGCCCTGCAGGGCGAGCCCAAAGGCTATCTTGAAGCGCGGCATGGGGTGTTTGTCGCGGATATCCAGCGTATGCCTCGGCTGGTCGCCAAGCTGTTCGCGGTGCCGGCCATGCAGTCCTACAACTACCGAGTCATGCTGGACCGGGACGCACGCATCGCTCCGCGATATCCCGCGCCGGTGGATAAGGTGCTATGGCTGCAATTGGATAACGGCAAGCTGACAGCGCGCCACGAGTACGGCTCTGCTGCTGAGTTGCGTGAGGCACTGGAGCAGGTGAAACCGTGATCAGTGCGGCGGTGCTGGCGCCGCAAACTCTCAGCATCGGCTGGCTGTTGTACGCGCCAGTGCTGCTATGGGCGATCCTGCGTTCGCCATGGGTCGAGCTGTTTGCTGACCGGCGGCGTCAGCACTTGCTGTTCGGTACGGTGTTCGCGTTATTAATGTTGTGGTTGGTGAGGCGCGACTTCGATACGGGGGTCTCCTACCACTTTATCGGCATGACGGCCGTGACCCTGCTGCTCGACTGGCCGCTGGCAATCGTCGGCGGTTTTGCCGCGCAGATGGGCTTGCTGTTACTGGGTCGCCAGGACCTGGCCGCGGTGGGTATCAACGGTCTGCTGTTGATCGTGCTGCCGGTGCTGGTCACTGAAACCTGCGCGGTGTTTGTCGAGCGGGCACAACCGCGCAACCCTTTCGTCTACATCTTCTGTTCCGGTTTTTTTGCCGCCGCATTGTCGGCGTTGCTCTGCCTGTTGGCTGGGCTGGGGTTGCTGTGGTTCGACGGGCGTTTCGCGATGCCGGAATGGCTCGAGGATTTTGTCGGTTACCTGTGGCTGATTATCTTTCCCGAGGCCTTCATCAACGGCATGGTGATCAGCGCCCTGGTGGTGTTTTGCCCGGAATGGCTGGAGACATTCAACCGCACCCGCTACCTCTCGGCGCCCTGGAAAGATGACGATTCGCAGACTTGACCCAGATCAAATCGCGCCCAGCTTGGCTGGCCCATGCTTTGTGAAACTTTTCCTGAGCAAGGCGGGAGCGCGGATCATGAGTGTGTATGAATGGGCACGTCAGGAGTTGCACAGAAGCCAGGACGCGGCACAAGAAATCGGTTTTGACCCAGGCTTGACCTTGCGCGCGATGCTCAGCGCGGTGGTGCAGCAGAGCAAGGGTGTGCGCAGTTTCGAAGACCTGGCCGACGAGCTGCAATACCTTGCGGAGAACCTCGACGACCAGCAGGAATATGCCTTTATGCGGCCTTAATGGCGCGGTGGCAGGTCTTCGGAAAACAGCTCGTCTTCGGCGTCCTGAGCCACGGGGATTTTATGTTCCTCCGCGGCCCAGGCCCCCAGGTCGATGAGTTTGCAACGGTCCGAGCAGAACGGCCGGTTGAGGTTGGTCGCTTTCCATTCCACGGGTGCGCCGCAGGTTGGGCATTCGACGGTCAAGGGTTGGCTCATGATCGGCCTCCACGCAAAGTAAGGTAAAAGTGGTGCAGTCGCTCGACCTCGCTGTGCAACCAGGCGAGGTCGCGGTCATTGACCAGCACGTCATCGGCATGGCTCAGGCGGTCTTCGCGGCTGGACTGGGCCTTGAGTATCGCCTGCACCTGTTGTTCGCTGATGCCGTCGCGCTGCAGGGTACGCTGAATCTGCACGGATTGCGGCACGTCGATCACCAGGATGCGCTGGGTCATACTGTACTGGCCGGATTCGATCAGCAGCGGCGACACCAGGATCGCGTAAGGCGAGCGCGCACGCGCCAGGTGGTTGCGAATCTCCTCGCCAATCAACGGGTGCAGCAAGGCTTCCAGCCAGCGGCGCTCTTGCGGCACTTCAAAGATCAACTTGCGCAATGCGGCGCGGTCCAACTGGCCGTCGGGCTGCAGCACGCCGGCACCGAAGTGTTCGACAATACTGGCGAGTGCCGGCCGGCCAGGCTCGACCACCCAGCGGGCGGCGTGATCGGCGTCTACCAGGTCTACGCCGAGGTCGATGAAGTGCTGGGCCGCAGCGCTCTTGCCGCTGCCGATGCCGCCCGTAAGGCCAAGAATCCAGGGTGTTGCAACAGGAGTGGTCATCTGAAACCGACAGACTGCAAATAGAAGTCGGTTATTTGACCACCCCAGAGCACGGCAATCCAGCCGGCAATTGCCAGATAGGGACCAAACGGCATCGGCGCGGAGGTCTGGGTCTTGCTCCGGCGCAGCAGGATCAGCCCGCCGCACACGCCCACCAGCGATGAGATCAGCAACGTCATCGGCAGGATTTGCCAGCCGCCCCAGGCGCCGAGCAGCGCCAACAACTTGAAGTCGCCGTAGCCCATGCCGTTCTTGCCGGTGGCCAGCTTGAACAGCCAGAACACCGTCCACAGGCTCATGTACCCGATCACCGCGCCCCACAGTGCGTCGGGCAGGGGCACCAGCAACTCGACACTGTTAAGCATCAGCCCCAGCCACAACAGCGGCAGGACCAGCACGTCGGGCAGCAGTTGGTGGTCCACGTCGATCAGGCTCATTGCCAGTAAGCCCCAGCTCAACAGCATCACCGCGCCGGCTTGCCAGCCAAAGCCGAAATGCCAGGCCACCACGGCCGACATCACTGCGCACGCCAGTTCGGTAAAGGGATAGCGCGCGCTGATCGCTTCGCGGCAATGCGTACAACGGCCCCGGAGCATCAGGTAGCTGAGCAGCGGGATGTTTTCCCAGGGCCGAATCGGCTGATTGCAATGCGGGCAGCAGGAATTGGGCTGCATCAGGTTGTATCTCGGCCCGACGGGGTCGCCGGGCAAACCGAGCACCTCATGGGCCTGTGCGCGCCATTCGCGTTCGAGCATTTTCGGCAGACGCCACACCAGCACGTTGAGGAAACTGCCCACAATCAGGCCCAGCACCAGAGCCATGACGACAAAGGCCCACGGCTGCTGGCTCAGCAGCAGGTTCAAAATGCCGTACCGAGTTGGAAGACCGGTAGGTACAGGGCGATTACCAAGGCGCCGACAATCCCTCCGAGCACCACCATGATCAGCGGTTCCATCAGGCTGGTGAGGTGGTCGACCAGGTTGTCGACGTCAGACTCATAGTGGCTCGCGACCTTTTCCAGCATGTGCTCCAGGGTGCCGGATTCTTCACCAATCGCCGTCATCTGGATCGCCATGCCGGGAAACAGGCCGCTGGAGGCCATGGATCGGTTCAACGGCATGCCTGTGGATACATCGTGACGCATATGCTCGATAGCCTGTTTGAATAGCTGGTTGCCGGCAGCGGCGGCCACTGAGTCCAGGGCCTGCACCAACGGCACTCCGGCCGCGAAAGTAGTCGAAAGCGTGCGGGCGTAGCGGGCGACGGCCGACTTTTTCAGCAGTGTGCCTGCCAGGGGCGCTTTCAACAAACCGGCATCCAGCCAATGGCGAAAACCAGGCGATGCGCGATAGGCCTGGCGCAACCCGAAACCTCCCGCGCCCAGGCTGAGCGCCAGCATCCACCAGGCTTGTTGCAGGAACTCGGACAAGGCAATCACGTGCAGGGTAAAACCGGGCAGCTTGCTGTCGACTCCGGCGAACAGGCTCTGGAACTGCGGCACCACATGGATCAGCAAGAGACTGCTGACAAGGCTGGCGACGGCGATGACGGCGATGGGGTAGGTCATGGCTTTCTTGATCCTGGCCTTGAGCCGTTCGCTCTTTTCCAGGTGAACCGCCACTCGCTCCAATAGGGTTTCCAGGGCGCCGGCCTGCTCACCCGCGGCCACCAGGTTGCAGTACAAGTCGTTGAAGTAACGCGGCTGTTTGCGCAATGCCGACGCAAGGTTATTGCCGGCGCCGATCTCCTGTTTCAAGCCATTTACCAGCTTGCACATGTGGCGGTTGTCGAAGCCTTCGCTGATGACGTCGAAGGCTTGCAGTAACGGAATGCCGGCCTTCAGCAGCGTCGCCAACTGGCGGGTGAACAGGGCAATATCCGCCGGTTTGATCGGTGGAGTGAGGCTCGGCAGGCCGCGAGATTGCTTGCGCACGCGGCCTGGGCAAATCCCTTGCTGGCGCAGTTGTGCCTTGATCAGCGCGAGGTCGTGGCCGATGGCTTGCCCGCTCACCCTGCGTCCCTGGCGGTTGATGCCTTCCCAGGCGTATGTCGTGGAAGCGTTGTTCATGTCTCTGTTCCGCACACAGGTTGTCGAATCTTTATAGCGTAGTCAGGTGACGGATTCGGACTGCTCGGCGTTCAACGATAAAATGTCAGATTTTGCGTCTTGTACGCGATTGGCCGCTCGCGGGTGAGTACACTGGCGCGGCTGCACAATACGGGGCGCAGGACGTGCCTTGTCATGGGTTTTATTCTGGAGAGCAATGTGATGCGTCAGAAAGGTTTTACTTTGATCGAGTTGTTGATCGTCGTGGCAATCATCGGCATTTTGGCCACCATTGGCTTGCCCATGTACACCACGCACCAGGCCAAGGCCAAGTTCACGGCGGGGCTGGCTGAAATCACGGCGTTGAAAGCCGGCTATGAGGATGTATTCAACCAAGGCACGGCGCCTACCGTGCCATTGATCGGTGGCACCAGCCCGACGGCCAACTGCAAAATCGATGTGACTGGGGATGTCGCCACCGGCGCCGGTTCCATCGGTTGCGAAATACTCGACGCCCCGGCACCGGTACTGGGCAAGACCATCACCCTGACGCGCAGCGCCACCGCCGGCTGGAAATGCACCACGACGGCAGAGGCCAAGTACGCCGTCAAAGGGTGTGGCGCCGACGGGGCATGACTGCCAAACCCTCCACACGGAGTAAAGGTGGCTGATGTCGTTATCCCCGCAGCAGCGCGAAACTACTTTCCTGGTGATTGCGGCGTGCTTGCTCACGCTGGGTATCTGCGCACCGTTCAGCGGGCATGATTGGCAGCGCGCGATGCAGGTGGCCATGGGCCTGTGCGCGGTGGTGTATGGGCTGACGGTCGTTCCCGTCGAGCGTCTGGTGGACCGGCCGACGGCGCTGGGCCTGGCGCTGATCGTTGTGCTGGGCCTGGTGTCGTCGGCACTGGCTCATCAGCCGCTCTGGGCCTTCACCGAGGTTGCGCTGTTCATCAGTTGTGGCGCGATCGCCGTAGCGGTTGCCCTGCTGCGCCGGCACGCGGGTGAGCCTTTGGACCGCGTGCTGATCCTGATTGTGGTGCTGCTGTGCCTGATCAAGTCGATCCAATACCTGTACGCAGGCGCGCTCGCCTTCACCAGTGGCGCGCGGGTTGTTGATCCGGATGCGCTGCTGTCCGGGTTTTCCAACAAGCGTTTCTACGGTCAATTCCAGACCTTCACCCTGCCGTTGCTGGCGCTGCCCTTGCTGATGCCCACGGTCTCCCGCTCGTTGCGCGGCGCGGTGTTTGCGTTGCTGTGTATCTGGTGGTTGATTGCGATCAGCGGCGGTACTCGTGGCACTTGGCTCGGCATGGCGGTGGCGGGTGTGGCGTTGGCACTGCTCGGGCCTTGGGGGCGACGCTGGTTGGCGTGGCAATTGGCCGCGGTTTGCGGCGGCTTGTTGCTGTATGGGACGTTTTTCACGCTGTTGGCGGGAGTGCTGGGCGTCGAGGTCGGGAGTGGTGTCAGCGATCGCCTCACCACTTCGCTGTCGGGGCGTGGCCCGATCTGGTTACAGGCCTGGCACATGATCGTCGAGCGTCCGTGGCTGGGGTTTGGGCCGATGCACTTCGCGGATATCGCCAACCCGATCGCCGCGCATCCGCACCAGGCGATCCTGCAATGGGCCAGCGAGTGGGGTGTCCCATCGGCCCTGTGCGTGGCTGTTTTGGCGTGGCGCGGCGGCTGGGCCACCCTCCGCGTACTACGGGCGCGTGCCTGTTCCAATGCGCGTGCGGACTTGCTGCGCGGGTGCCTGTTCGCGGCGTTGTTGGGTGCGCTTACGCAAGCGATGGTCGACGGCGTCATCGTGATGCCCAACTCGCAGGTCTGGTTGGCGCTGGTGGTGGGCTGGTTGATGGCGCTGCACGTGTGGCGCGCCGCTCCTGGCGCGTCGCTGCCATGGGCCTGGCGAGGGTGGCGAGTGGCGGGTGTGCTGTCCGTAGGACTGCTGGTGTGGGTCGTGATGCGTGATGCACCGCACATCAAGCAAGCCCAGCAAGATTATCTTGAGGACGGCAACCAGCACCTGCAGCCGCGCTTCTGGGCCCAAGGGGTGATTGCCCTGCGACGTCAGTGAGTTGCCGGACGCCCGATGCGGTGCTAGCTTTAGCCCACCGCCCGTGTAGCTCAGCCGGTAGAGCAGCGCACTCGTAACGCGAAGGTCGCAGGTTCGATTCCTGTCTCGGGCACCAAGGCAACACCGTTTTCAGATGATCCCAGAATGGTTCTGAAGGCCAGGCGAGTCGGCATTCGTGCCCGCTCTTTTGTATCTGCGCAACCTTGATGACCCAGATGCATCCCCATTCCTAGATCTAAGAGAACAACATGACCACGACTGAAATGACCCAGGAAGTTCGGCACCAAGCAGCCCTCGACAAATACCTCGGGGAATCGCCGCAGCTTAAAGAAGAGATCAAGGACCTGAGCGCTGACGATCAGCGCGACCAGCTCCAGTGGGCATTTGAGGACGAGGCCGAGAGCCAGGGCCTCCAGCCATGGGAACTGACCCTCAAGTACACCTCGACCGCGGACGAGTTCGAAGCCGCACGGCTGGTCTTGCACAAAGAGGCGGCTGAAGTGCTCGGTGTCGAATGGGACGAGTATTGCGAGATGAATAATCTGGTGGTTTGAACGGCTGTTGCAGGAGCCGGCAATCCGGCTCCTGCAACGAGCTTCAGATACTGAGGCGCATCGACAAATCCACTGCCTTCACATCCTTGGTCATCGCGCCGATGGAGATGTAGTCCACCCCGGTTTCAGCGATGGGCAGCAGGGTGCTTTCGTTGATCCCGCCGCTGGCTTCCAGCTTGGCCTTGCCGCCGTTCAGGCGCACGGCTTCACGCATGTCGTCCAGGCTCAGTTCGTCGAGCATGATGATATCGGCGCCCGCCGCCAACGCTTCGCGTAATTCGTCCAGGCTTTCCACTTCGACTTCCACCGGCTTGCCCGGGGCGATCTTGTGCGCGGCCGAAATCGCCTGGGCAATGCCACCACAGGCGGCGATATGGTTTTCCTTGATCAGGAACGCGTCATACAAACCGATGCGATGGTTGTGGCAACCGCCGCAGGTCACGGCGTATTTCTGCGCCAGGCGCAGGCCCGGTAGCGTCTTGCGCGTGTCCAGCAGCTTGACCTGAGTGCTCGCGACGAAATCCGCCAGGTACTGGGCGCGCGTGGCCACGCCGGAGAGCATCTGCAGAAAGTTCAGTGCGCTGCGTTCGCCGCTGAGCAGCGAACGTGCCGGGCCTTCGAGGTGAAACAGTGCCTGGTTGGGGCTGACGCGTTCACCGTCGGCCACCTGCCAATGCACCGCGACCTGTGGGTCCAGTTGGCGGAACACCGCGTCCACCCAGGCTGTGCCGGCGATCACAGCCGCATCGCGGGTAATGATCGAGGCCTTGGCCAGCCGTTCGGCCGGGATCAATTGCGCGGTGATGTCGCCGCTGCCGATGTCTTCCAGCAGTGCGCGGCGCACGTTGGCTTCGATTTCGGCGGTGAGGTCGGCAAGACGGAGATTCGGCATAACAGGCTCCACAAACAAAGTGCGGCGATTATAGGGGCAGTGTGCGTTTGAACCCAGTGGCCTGCTCATTTACAGCGTTATGACAGAGTTCACTGGCGCAACTCCCCTCATTTGCAAGATAATCTCGCGCCTTGCAATTGGCGTCATAGCTTTGACGTGCGGGTAAGCACCGGGTATACGCAGTGCCCAAAGGGGCCTGTCGCCGATCTTTGCCCAACCCACACCGCGGTTTCAGGAGGCCAGGATGCACAATGATGGAAAGGTGGTGCCGATCAATAAGGCACAGACCGCGCCATCGCCGCTCGCGCGGCTGCCGGTGGTGTTGCTGCAGGTTCGCGACAAAGCTGCGCAGCAACTGCAACAAGGTCTGCAGGAGCTGTTCGACAACGCTGACGACAGCCTGTTCGAAATGGCCGACAAGGCTCGTAACAACGTCGACCACCCTATTTTCTTTGAAGCCATGCGCGACCTGCGGCTCAAGCGCAAGAATTTCGAACGTGTGTTCATGGAGCAACTCTTCAAGGCCTTCGCCAGCCTGGGCGGGGCGGGGCGAGGTGAGCTGCAGATAGTGCCGGTGATGTCCTACGAGGCGCTCTCGGACACTTCACGTGGTGATGTGGAAAGAACCCTGGCGCTGGATGCCATGCTCGGGCGGGTGCGGCGACTTGACGGTCTGGCCCTGGAGCAACTGACTGCCCGTCTGAGTGCCTTGCTGGGCCGGTACATGGATGACCGTGAGAACCCCCTGGGCCCGGCGCGGTTGTGTGAATTCTTTCTGCGCGCGGGACGCAGTCTGGGCGTGGAGATTCGCGTCAAACTGATCATGCTCAAACTCTTTGAGAAATACGTGCTCAGCGACGCCGACCACCTGTACGCAGACGCCAATCAGTTGCTGGTCGCTACGGGCGTACTGCCTGAGCTCACGGTGGTGCCGGCCCGCCGCCCTGGTGGGCGCGTGGCGCGCGAGCATCAGCGTTCAGAGCGCTTG
>NZ_JAKNRV010000189.1:5733-9787 GCF_023072625.1 Pseudomonas emilianonis | reverse complement strand
CGTGTCGAGGGTTTTCAGCGCACGCTCCAGTTCATCGCCATCGTGAACTTCCACCAGCACGTCCAGGCCGACGCTTTTGGCCACGGCCGCCAGCTCGGCCATCTTCACGTCATCCAGCGCAGTGACGGTTGAAGTTGTCGTAGGTGTCCGGGTCGTTTTCGGTCGGCGAGCGGCCCAGGCCAGCGGCCTTGCGGATGTACTTCTCGTAAGTCATCCAGAACGACTGCGGGTACATGAAGGTTTTGTAGTAGAAACCCGGCGGCATCAGCTTGCCGCCGACTTTGCCGAGAATGCCCATCACGTCGTTGTTCACGCTCGGCCAGCCGTTGGTGCTGGTGGCGACCAACCCCTGGTACAACGCTTGTTGCGTGGCGCGCACGTTGGGAATCTGGGTGGCTTCGGTGGCGCCGATCTGCAGCACCGCGTTCGGCTCTTCGGCACCGGCGGCAAAGATGCCGCGGGGGCGCGAGTACTTGAAGCTGCGGCCGATGATGTCGACACCGTTGGCCAGCAGCGCGGCGGCCAGGGTGTCGCCTTCGAAGCCTTTGTAGCTCTGGCCGTTGAAGCTGAAGGTCAGGACTTTGTTACGGTCGATCCGACCACCGTTGGACAGGCGATTGATCTGGCTCATACCTTCGCTCCAGCAGCCTTGGCGGTGAATTGCGGCTTGGTGCCGATCTTGTAGGTTTCAAGAATTTCGTAAGTCACGGTGTCGCGGGTCGCGTTGAAGTACTGACGGCAACCGGCGGCGTGAATCCACAGCTCGTGGTGCAGGCCACGGGGGTTGTCGCGGAAGAACATGTAGTCGCCCCACTCTTCATCGGTGCAGGCGTTCGGGTCCAGCGGGCGCGGGATGTGCGCTTGGCCGGAAGCGTGGAATTCCTCTTCGGAGCGTAGTTCGCCACAGTGAGGACAGAAGATATGCAACATAGGAAATTTCTCCTGTTAGTGGGCGACGGCCGCGGCGCCGTGTTCGTCGATCAACGCACCATTGTGGAACCGGTCGATGGAGAAAGGTGCGGCCAACGGGTGCATTTCACCCTTGGCCAGGCTCGCGGCAAATACGTTGCCTGAGCCCGGAGTGGCCTTGAAGCCACCGGTGCCCCAACCGCAGTTGAAGAACATGTTTGGCACCGGGGTCTTGGAGATGATCGGGCAGGCGTCCGGCGTGGTGTCGACGATGCCGCCCCACTGGCGGTTCATGCGCACGCGTGAGAGCACCGGGAACATCTCGACGATGGCCTGGATGGTGTGTTCGATCACCGGGTACGAGCCGCGCTGGCCGTAGCCGTTGTAGCCGTCGATACCCGCGCCGATCACCAGGTCGCCCTTGTCGGACTGGCTGATGTAACCGTGTACGGCGTTGGACATGATCACGCTGTCGATAATCGGCTTGATCGGCTCTGACACCAGCGCTTGCAGCGGGTGCGATTCGATCGGCAGGCGGAAACCGGCAAGCGAGGCCATGTGCCCGGAGTTACCGGCCGTGACCACGCCGACGCGCTTGGCGCCGATGAAGCCCTTGTTGGTTTCCACGCCGATGCACACGCCGTTTTCCTTACGGAAGCCGATCACTTCGGTTTGCTGGATCAAGTCCACCCCGAGGGCGTCGGCGGCGCGGGCAAAGCCCCAGGCCACCGCATCGTGACGGGCCACGCCGCCGCGCCGTTGCACGGTGGCGCCCATGACCGGGTAGCGGGTGTTCTTCGAGCAATCGAGGTACGGAATCTCGTCTGCCACTTGTTGCGCGTTGAGCAACTCGCCGTCCACGCCGTTGAGGCGGTTGGCGCTGACGCGACGCTCGGAATCGCGGATGTCCTGCAGGGTGTGGCACAGGTTGTAAACGCCGCGCTGGGAGAACATCACGTTGTAGTTCAGGTCCTGGGACAGGCCTTCCCACAGTTTCATCGCGTGTTCGTACAGGTGCGCCGACTCGTCCCACAGGTAGTTGGAACGCACGATGGTGGTGTTGCGCGCGGTGTTACCGCCGCCCAGCCAGCCCTTCTCGACCACGGCCACGTTGGTGATGCCGTGCTCCTTGGCCAGGTAGTAGGCGGTCGCCAGACCATGCCCGCCACCGCCGACGATGACCACGTCGTAGACCTTTTTAGGCGTCGGCGTGCGCCACATCTTCTGCCAGTTTTCGTGGTGGCTGAGTGAGTGCTTGAAGAGGCCGAAGCCCGAGTAGCGTTGCATAGTCATTACTCCAAAACCGCGCTCAGCGATAAACCGGGAAATCAGCGCACAGGGCAGACACGTGCTTGGCCACGTCGGCCTCGACATCGGCGTCGCCGAGGTTGTCGAGGATGTCGCAGATCCAGCCAGCCAGTTCGATGCATTGCGGCACTTTGAAACCGCGCGTGGTCACCGCCGGCGTGCCGATGCGCAGGCCCGAGGTCACGAACGGCGACTGCGGGTCATTCGGCACGGCGTTCTTGTTGACGGTGATGTGGGCGCGACCGAGGGCGGCGTCCGCCTCTTTACCGGTGAGGCCCTGGCGAATCAGGCTGACCAGGAACAGGTGGTTATCGGTGCCGCCCGACACTACATCGTAGCCGCGTTTGATAAACACGCTGGCCATGGCCTGGGCGTTGTCGATCACGTGTTGCTGGTAGACCTTGAAGCCCGGCTCCTGGGCTTCCTTGAAGCACACCGCCTTGCCGGCGATGACGTGCATCAGCGGGCCGCCCTGGGCGCCGGGGAATACGGCGGCGTTGAGTTTCTTTTCAATCGTTTCGTTGGCACGCGCCAGAATCAGGCCGCCACGCGGACCGCGCAGGGTCTTGTGGGTGGTGGTGGTGACCACGTCGGCGTAAGGCAGCGGGTTCGGGTACAAACCGGCGGCCACCAGGCCGGCGACGTGGGCCATGTCGACGAACAGCAGCGCACCGACCTTGTCGGCGATCTGACGAAAGCGTGGGAAATCCAGGGTTTTTGAGTAGGCGGAGAAACCGGCCACCACCATCTTCGGCTGGTGCTCCACGGCCAGGCGCTCGACTTCGTCGTAGTCGATCAGGCCGGTGTCGGTGTTGATGCCGTATTGCACCGCGTTGTACAGCTTGCCCGAGGACGACACTTTAGCGCCGTGGGTCAGGTGACCGCCGTGGGCCAGGCTCATGCCGAGGATGGTGTCACCGGCGTTCAACAGCGCCAGGTACACCGCGCTGTTGGCGGAGGAGCCGGAGTGCGGTTGCACGTTGGCGTAATCGGCGCCGAACAACTGCTTGGCGCGTTCGATGGCCAGGGCTTCGACCTTGTCCACGTGCTCGCAGCCACCGTAGTAGCGCTTGCCCGGGTAGCCTTCGGCGTATTTGTTGGTCAGGCCGCTGCCCTGGGCTTGCATCACGCGTTTGCTGGTGTAGTTCTCCGACGCGATCAGCTCGATATGATCTTCCTGCCGCTGCTCCTCGGCATTCATGGCCGCGAGCAGTGCGTCGTCATATCCCTGGATCTGGTCTTGTTTGCTGAACATCGCGTCTCTCCCAGCCTTTCGTATTGTTAAGGCCCATGCAGAGCCCTTTGATGCGATGGTAGGGCTGGCGCCGACAGGTCAAATGCCTACGGACGCCACGCAAAGGTGCGTTTACGACATTGCTGGAACAACGCAGAACAAATGTGGGAGGGGCGGTGCGACGGTTCGACTTGCCCCCGATAGCGGCGGATCAGCTTGCACATGCCGTAGCAGACACACCGCTATCGGGAGCAAGCCCCCTCCCACAATGGTTAAGCGATGATCCTGCGGACGAGTAGCAGCAGCAGGAAGTGCAGGGGATAGAGGGCATAGGCCCAGCGGCGCATTGCCGGCGGCGTGGCGTTTTTGACATGTCGCAACAGGACCAGGCCGGCCAATGGCGCGATCAGGCATGCCGCCAATCCCATCAGCGCGCAGAACAAATGTGGGAGGGGGCTTGCCCCCGATAGCGGTGGATCAGCTTGCACATGCCGTAGCAGACACACCGCTATCGGGAGCAAGCCCCCTCCCACAATGGTTAAGCGATGATCCTGCGGACGAGTAGCAGCAGCAGGAAGTGCAGGGGATAGAGGGCATAGGCCC
>NZ_JAKNRV010000189.1:0-5635 GCF_023072625.1 Pseudomonas emilianonis | reverse complement strand
CCAGCGGCGCATTGCTGGCGGCGTGGCGTTTTTGACATGTCGCAACAGGACCAGGCCGGCCAATGGCGCGATCAGGCATGCCGCCAATCCCATCAGCGCCACCGGCGTGCCGCTATCGAGCAGGATTTGCCATTGATTGGCAGCCACACACAGCAGCCCCGGCAACACGCTGAAATACCATGGCCGACGAAACACCAACAACATCGCCCACGGCAGCAACACACCAAAAAAACCGAACATCAACTGCGTGGAAAATACAGCGCCTATCGCGAGGGCAATCAGCGCCAATCCTCGATCAACAAGCGCCTTTTGCTGCCATCCTCGGGCAACCAGCAGGCCCAACGCCAACGTGGGCAACACGTTCAACGTATCGGCATCCTCGATAAACAGCCGGTACGGCACTTCGCTGATCACGCTGAACAGCACCAGCCAGCCCAGGTAACGCCATTGGCCGGTGACCGCCACGTTGCGCATCCGATGCAGATTGGCCGCAATCGCCAGGCAAAACCATGGGAACGCCAGGCGTCCCGGCACATACAGGCCGTCCAGGCTCAACCCGACATAACGCAAGTGGTCCAGTACCATGCTCAGCAGCGCCAGCCACTTAAGCAAATCCAAAGCGCCATCGCGGACGCGTCCGACAGGAATCGTTTCAGTACCGTGCATAATTCCCCAGTCACTTTGCATTTACAGTGCGTGCGCACGCCCGACAATCTTGGTTACAGTGCGCACCAACATCGACCACAGGAATGGGCCATGACCGACAAGAGCCAACAATTCGCCAGCGATAACTATTCCGGCATCTGCCCGGAAGCCTGGGCCGCCATGGAACAAGCCAACCACGGCCATCAACGCGCCTATGGCGATGATGAATGGACCCACCGCGCCGCTGACGGTTTCCGCAACCTGTTCGAGACCGACTGCGAAGTGTTCTTCGCCTTCAACGGCACCGCCGCCAACTCGCTGGCGCTGTCCTCGTTGTGCCAGAGCTACCATAGCGTGATTTGCTCGGAAACCGCCCACGTCGAGACCGACGAATGCGGCGCGCCGGAGTTTTTCTCCAACGGTTCCAAGCTGCTCACCGCACGCACCGAAAACGGCAAGCTGACCCCGGAGTCGATCCGCGAGATCGCCCTCAAGCGTCAGGATATCCACTACCCCAAACCCCGCGTGGTGACCCTGACCCAGGCCACCGAAGTCGGCAGCGTGTACACCCCGGAAGAAATCCGCGCCATCAGCGCCACCTGCAAAGAGCTCGGCCTGAACCTGCACATGGACGGCGCGCGCTTTGCCAACGCCTGCGCGTTCCTCGGCTGCTCACCGGCCGACCTGACCTGGAAAGCCGGGGTGGACGTGCTGTGCTTTGGCGGCACGAAAAACGGCATGGCCGTGGGCGAAGCGATCCTGTTCTTCAACCGCGCACTGGCCGAAGACTTCGACTACCGCTGCAAACAGGCCGGCCAGCTCGCGTCGAAGATGCGCTTCCTCTCCGCGCCGTGGGTGGGCCTGCTGGAAAACCACGCCTGGCTCAAACACGCGCGCCACGCCAACCACTGCGCGCAGTTGCTGAGCAGCCTGGTGGCGGATATTCCAGGGGTCGAGCTGATGTTCCCGGTGCAGGCCAACGGCGTGTTCCTGCAACTCTCGGAGCCGGCCATCGCCGCGCTGACGGCCAAGGGCTGGCGCTTCTACACCTTCATCGGCAAAGGCGGCGCGCGCTTCATGTGTGCGTGGGACACCGAGGAAGAACGCGTGCGCGAACTGGCGGCGGATATTCGCGAAGTGATGGGCGCCTGATAGCTAATGTGGCAGGGGCTTGCTCCCTGCCACAGTGGACCGTGCCCGCTTGAGGGGTGGGTCAGAACTCGATCCGCACGTCGCCCTTCGGCACGCTGCAGCACGACAGGATGTAGCCCTCGGCTTCGTCTTCCTCGGTAATCCCGCCGTTGTGGTCCATCTCGACCTCCCCGCCCAGCTTGAGCACCTTGCACGTGCCGCAGATGCCCATGCCGCAGGCCTTGGGAATCAGCAGGCCGAGCTTGGCGGCGGCGGCGTGAACGGTTTCACCCGGCGCCACGCGAATGCTCTTGCCCGAGGCGATGAACTCCACCTGATGCAGATCCGCCACGTCGACTTCCGGCGCGTCGGCGGCTTGTTCGGCCTGTTCCACTGCATCGGCGCGGGCCTCCGCTGGCGTCGCGCCGAACGACTCTTCGTGATAACGCGCCATGTCGAAACCGGCGGCTTCGAGCAAGCGCTTCACCGCCGTCATGTACGGCGTAGGGCCGCAGCAGAACACTTCGCGCTCCAGGAAGTCCGGCACCATCAATTCGAGCATCTTGTGGTTCAGGTAGCCGCGATACCCGGCCCAGGGTTCACCCAGGCCGTGTTTCTCGCAGATCAGGTGCAAGCTGAAGTTGTCGATCCGCGAGGCCATGTGCTCCAGCTCGCGGTGATAGATGATGTCTTTGGGTGAGCGCGCACTGTGGATAAACGTCATGTCGACGTTGGCGTTGGTGTCGTAATACCAGCGCGCCATGGACATCACCGGGGTGATGCCGACGCCGCCGCTGAGGTACAGCACCTTGGGATTGCTGAAATCGATGGCATTGAACAACCCGACCGGCCCGTGCACCGCCAGCTCCTGGCCCTCGTGCAGGGTGTCGTGCAACCAGTTGGAGACCTTGCCGCCGGGTACGCGCTTGATCGTCACCGAGAAGCTGTAAGGCACCGACGGTGAGCTGGAGATGGTGTAGGAACGCATGATCGGCTGACCGTCGATTTCCAGCTCCAGGGTGACGAACTGCCCCGGCTTGAAAAAGAACAGGATCGGCTGGTCGGCCATAAAGCAGAAGGTGCGCACGTCCCAGGTTTCCTGGATGACTTTGACGCAACGGACGATGTGCCGACCATTGGCCCAGGTCTGGGTGGTTACCGGATTCAGGAAGTTGCTGGACATGCTGTTCTCCACCGCCGAGGTTCGGCCTTGATAGTGGCGATTCTGCGTAACGCGAGAACCACCCATTTACCTATCTGCGACATTCACATACTTATCGCGACCAGCCCCCAACGACATAGGGTTGCGCGTCGGGAACAGATTGGGCCATGTCGCCCATGGATAAGGTTCACCGCAACAGCGGCCCCACACTCGCAGCCAACAACGACACTTTCTTTACGCCTTGCTGCAAACCTGTTCAGCCACTTTTCGCCGGCCACACAGAATGGCCATGAGGACACATACGATGGACGTCACCGCAACCTTAAGCTTGGGCGATCCGCTGGAACCCGCACGCAAGGCCACCGCGCAGATGCTGCAAGAGCGCGAGCGTACATTCTCGCTGCCACAGCCGTTCTACTCTGATGAACGGTTGTTTGATATCGACATGCAGGAGATCTTCCAGAAAGAGTGGTTGATCGCCGGCATGACCTGCGAGATCCCCACCAAGGGCAACTACCTGACCCTGCAAGTGGGCAAGAATCCGATTATCGTGATCCGTGGCGCCGAGGGCGTGGTGCATGCGTTCCACAACGTCTGCCGCCACCGCGGTTCGCGCTTGTGTACCAGCGACAAAGGCAAGGTCGCCAAGCTGGTGTGCCCGTACCACCAGTGGACCTACGAGCTGGACGGCCGCCTGCTGTTCGCCGGCACCGAGATGGGCGCCGACTTCGACATGAAGCAGTACGGCCTCAAGCCGATCAACGTGAAGACGGCCGGCGGCTACATCTTCATCAGCCTGGCGCAGAACCCGCCGGCCATCGATGACTTCCTGTCGACCCTGAACCACTACATGGAACCCTACGACATGGAGAACACCAAGGTGGCGGTGCAAACCACCTTGATGGAAAAGGCCAACTGGAAGCTGGTGCTGGAAAACAACCGCGAGTGCTACCACTGCAACGCCTCGCACCCCGAGCTGTTGAAAACCCTGCTCGAATGGGACGACGTCACCGACCCGCGCGCCGACCAAGCCTTCAAAGACCACGTGGCCGCTAGCGCCGCCGCCTGGGACGCCGAGAAGATCCCTTACGCCCACGCCAGCTTCGGCCTGCGCAACCGCATCGTGCGCATGCCGCTGCTCAAGGGCACCGTGTCGATGACCCTGGACGGCAAACAGGGCTGCAAAAAATTGATGGGCCGCATCAAGAACCCGGACCTGGGCTCGATGCGCATCCTGCACCTGCCGCATTCGTGGAACCACTGCATGGGCGACCACGTCATCGTGTTCACCGTGTGGCCGATCAGCGCCCAGGAAACCATGGTCACCACCAAGTGGCTGGTCCACAAGGACGCGGTCGAAGGCGTGGACTACGACGTGGAGCGCATGCGCCAAGTATGGGACGCCACCAACGACCAGGACCGTCGCCTGGCCGAAGAAAACCAGCGCGGGATCAACTCCACCGCCTACCAGCCCGGGCCTTACTCCAAGACCTATGAGTTCGGCGTGGTGAACTTCATCGACTGGTACAGCGAGCGCATGCTCAATAACCTCGGCGCGGCGCCGGCGCCCTACCTCAAAGGCGTAGCCGCCCAGTAACCGACCCTGGGGGAGCGGGCTTGCTCGCTCCCTCATTGGGTTCCGCACTGATCAAAACTTGATCAACCCCGCGAAACACCTCTCTCCGCCTGCCCTCCAGGCTTTGCCTAACAACTTATCCACAGAGCCACCCACAGCAATTGTGGGCAAGTGCGCCGGCCCGTCGAAATTAAATCAAGAAAATCCGTGACTTATTCGACTTGGCCGTTTTAAGACGCCACTGGTCAATTTTTGAACAACTCCGCGCAAGCCATATAAAACGTGCCCTGCAGCGGTACGCGAACACCTTATCCACAGAAGCACCAACAGACTTTGGGGGCAACTTTGACGAGGCTGTGGAAAACCCGCTAAAACCTTCATAAACCGGGCTATCCAAGCGTTTCAGAGCGCAAAAAGCCGCAATTGATCATATTTCAACCAGATCAGCGCAGGCCTTTATTTATATGGGCTGCAGCGGTAAGCGAACATCTTATCCACAGAAGCGCCAACAGACTTTGGGGGCAAGTCTGCACAGGACAATTACCCTGAACACAAAAAAACCCAAGGAAAAACCGCGAGTTAGCCTGGTTGTTTTTCGTACAGAGGGCTGCAGGGCTTGATTTACAGGGGGTGTGGACAGCCGCGAACAGGTTATCCACAGACGGGTCAACAGGGATTGTGGGTAACCACACTCCCCGTCCAGGATCAGCGAACCACGCCTTCCTCAACCAACAGTTTGAGAATGGCTTCAGCGCCCGCTTCAGGGCTGAGGCCCTTGAGCACCTGCCCACCGCCGCCACTGGCCTTGGCCGTGGCCGCCTTCATCCGATCCGCGCCGCTCTTGGCCTTGATCACCTTGAGCCGCTTGGGCCGGGGCTTGGCCGGTTGCAGCACGGCGCCGGTGAATAACTCATCCTCTTCAACCTCGACCTCGTGGGCCGCCAGTTCGCCGCGTTGTGCCGGGCCATACGCGCTTTGCCGAGGCTTGGGCGCGGCGTTATCCACTGTGGCCAGAAACGGCAGGCGCACCTTCAAGCGCCGCCGCTGCCCGCGTGGCAAGGCTTGCAGCACGTGGGCCACGCCGCTGTCGATGGACTCTACCTGCGCTAGCCCGACAATCA
>NZ_JAKNRV010000188.1:0-9824 GCF_023072625.1 Pseudomonas emilianonis | reverse complement strand
CACCTGGCCCTCCCAGGCCTGGCGGGTGAAGACGCCGGGCACGCTGGCGTCGGTGGTGAACAGGGCCTGGGCGTCGGTGTCGCCGACCAGTTGGTGCAGGCTCAAGGCCGGGTAGTGATTGGCGGCGTCATTGAGCAGTTGTTGGTACAGGTTGGCCTCGGCGTTGCGTTGGCCCAGTTGGCCGAGCAGGATTTGCCTGACTTGTGCGACCAGCCGCGCGTCGGTGTCGATACGCCAAGCCGGGGTTTCAGCCAGGTGTTCGGCGTAAAACTGCCACAGATTGGGCGACAGGGTTTGCCAGAGGCCTGGTGCTATTCCTGCGCGGGAGGGCTCCACTTTGCTCAGGGTTTTAACCAGAAGACTGGCGTCGGTTTTGTCTGGCCGAGTCATCATCAGGTAGGCCTTGAGCTGGTCGTAGGCATCGCGGGCGCGTTCGGCGCGCTCGGGATTGTCCGGCGCCAGCTTGATCAGCGCGGTGAGCTGCTGGCGTAAAGCGGCGGCGGCCGGGTCGCGGATCAGGCGGTTGTTGGCTTCGACGTAGCGTGGCCACAAGGTTTCAAGCAGAGCTGGGGTTTGATTCAGGCCGAAGCGCTGGTACCACGTCGCACCGTGTTCGGCGCGGTAATCCAGGCGCGCCAGTTCGCGCATCAGATCGTTGAGTGCGCTGAGTTGCTCGTCGCTACTGCCCGACTGCTGCAATGCCTCCAACGAACTTTGCACCTGGGCGATTTGCGCACGGTTGCTGACAAACGACAGCAACAATCCTGCGCCCCATAACGTCGCCAAACCCAACACCAGCGCATAGCCAACGCGCGGCACGCTCCAGCCCAGCCGGCGGCCACTGGTGTTATCGCCGAGTACGCCGTGCCACACCGGGGCAACCGACCACTCATGTTGTTGATCATGCGGCGAGCGCTGTACCCGCAGGCTGAACCACAACCCACGCAACGGCACACCATGAGCAAAATCGCTGCCCAGCGGCGCCAGCGTATGACGCCAGCGGGCGATGCCTTCGCTCTTTAAATCGCGGGACAGGCGTAGCAGGAAGTCATGCTTCATCACACCGTTCATCTGCGCCAAGCCTTCGCGGCGCAAAGGCTCTAGCAAGCGCGTCAGGGCGGTTTCCAATGCCGCCGCCGTGAAGCGCTCGGGCAACCGGCAGCCCACCGGCTGCGCCTTGCGAGAGTCCTGCACCCATGCACTGTCGCAGACCTGCCAGAGGTACAACGGCAACTGCCAGTGCAAGTCACGGGCAAGGCGCTGCACCTGGCGTACACCTTTACCCATCGCGACATCGTCGGCGGCCTGGGTTTTGTTCAACGCCCAAACCACCCCGTCCAGCGCACGCCAGCGGCTCAGCCCACTCCAGCGTTTAGGGAATGATTGATCCAGCGCGGCCTGGGCACTGCCCCCCCACAGCAGGACCGTGCCTTGGCCCTCGAACCATTGCTGATCGGCCAGAGTGGGGGCGATGGCTTCGATTTCGGTGGGTTCGCCGATGACGAGAAGCAGGCGGGTTTTGCGGCGCCAGAAGTAGCCGTAGGCGTCGTGTAGGTGCTCGCGCAGCTCTGACAGGTGAGCAATCGGTTGGCGAGGCAAAACCATCTGTGAGTCTGCCGGGGGATAGACCTTATCCGCCCGCCCCTGCTCGCGGTGGTTTTGTCGTTTGAGATGCACTAACAACCGTGGTGCCAGAAAGCCCACCATTGCAATGGTGATAATCAGCAGAAAAACCAACAGCTTGTGGTGATTCTCAGCTAGCCCGACCTGATCGCCATAACGCCAGATCACCCAGCCCAGCGCGGCTAGCAGCGTAATGATCCACACGGCTGCCCCCGCGCGGCGCCATGAGTTACTCCAAACGTTCATGCCAACTCTCCCGTGGTAATAGTGCTCATCCAGTGCTGGGATTCTTCTCGTGCCAATACCAACAAAGGCTCGCGCTGATGCCGGGCTATTTCCACACCCAGCGCAGTTACTAGCCAGTGACCTAGCGGGCCCGATAGCCCGCACAGACATTCCTGAGTCCACTGCTGCTCCGCCTTGAGCGAAGCACCATGGGCGGCTGCTACGGCAAGTATTTTTCCGGTCAGTGGCTGCCAGTCGGTGGCGTCGGCCAACATGCCGGCTGCTCGGCAAGCGCTCACTTGGGTTTGCAGAAACAACGGTAATTCGCTGTCCAGCGCATCGATATCCAATGGCATTGGCCGCAACAAACCAGCCGTGATCGGTAGCTCCAAGACGATTGCCAGGCTGTCCGGGCATAGCAGCAAGGCGGCAAGCCCGTCGGAGTACGAGTCATCACCGTGCACCTGGAGCACCAGAATCAACTCAATGGCTGCGGTGGCGGCCTTCAACGTTTCATCGATCCACCAGTACGACAATTCGCTAGCCAAGGTGAGCGTTGCGGGTAGCGGTCCGCTCATCGTGATGGTCCAGGTCTGCTTCCAGGCATCGCGCAAGGCTTCATATTCGCTGGGATCGACATCGCTCAGCAGGGTGACGAGCAGTTCCTGCCCCGTCGGTAACGCATGCAGTGCCGGCACCAATGCCTGAATCAACATCTGCAATCCGGCTTGAGCACGCTCCGGCCCTACAGGCAAAGCCGCAATACGCCGTGCTTGCCCTCTGCGGGGAGGCAAATCAAAGGAACCCTGAGTTAATACACTCGCAGACACCTGATCAGGCAGCAGCACACAACTGGCAGACACTGCCAGGTAGCGCTGCGCCCAACCCTGCCAGGAACGCTGCGCACTTTGCGCCTCCTCCTCCAGAAACTGGCAATGGCTCAACGCAGTCCCATAGGCATGGGCACGCGCAGCGAACGCCAGGATCCAGACCACCAATGGCGAAGCGGACAATGCCCAAATGTTGAGCGTACTCAGTAACGGCATCCGTTCGGAGGCATGCAGCAAAAACAGCAGCACGCAGACCAGCACCGCCATGAGTGCAGCCAATAGCCAACGACCCAGCACCGGCGGTTTTGGAGCGTCCACCACATGAGGTGCCTGACGATCCCAGCCCATGACTAACCCACCCCACAATCGGGAGCGCTGGAAATCACCTGGCAATCGCACTCACTGCGGCAGCCGTTGACCACCATCGCCCGATCACCCTCAGACCAGTCCGGGCAGCCATCGACAATCTTGTTGACGCCATGCCCCGGCAGCGGGCAACTAACTTCGTCTCCGACCAGTGCTACTCGCTTGCCATTTACGATCATCGTGGATGAGGCCGATATCACTTCTCCACCGTGGGTGGTTTTATCACCCAATAAAACAAATCCTTGTGACATATATAAAATTTTCCAAAACTCGCCCATTGAAAAACAGGCTTCCATAAAAATGATCAAAATATTCGTTAGAGGATTGATTTCGACCAATAAAAATTAGTTCGCCCCAAAAACGCACTACCTTTTAGCTGGCCAGCGCCCAATCGCTACGTAAACTTTCGCGGACAATTCAGCTCGCCGTTGTCAGCCTCTAATGCACTCCCAAGAGTCAACGTGTCGAAAACAAAAGAAAAAGGTAAATCGATAATAGCTAACGGAATAATCAGTCCATTACTCCCTTTGATCAGTGTCCAATCAGTCGCTGCATGAAAATCCAGCTGAACGCCTTGATAAGGGCAAGTCGGGCCATTCATAACTGCAGCCCCTATTGCCGCACAGCCCGAATGCAGTCCGGCAACAAGCCCTAAAAACCCGAACTTTAAGCGCTTCGCACAACCACTTCCCTGACTAACCCTCACAATGTTTTTAAAGCGAGAATGGCCAGCACACGCAATTAAATTCAAATAAACCATCGCAAACACCCAATATAAATACATGACTAAGTTTTATCTAAGGCTCACGTTAGCCGACATCAGGGATAAAACATTAAGCGTTAATCGTAAGGCCTGAACAGAAGGAAACATGCGATTCATCGAGCCTTCTCCGCAGTCAGACGAATGGATTGCAGTTTCTTGAAGCTTGGGTCACGACCATCAGCCACCACGCTGCCATCGGGGTAGATATAGCGGGTATAACCCTCGCCCTGCACCTTTGGCTCCACCGAATACAATGCATAGTTGGCATGCAGCAGCGGTTCGAAAGTCACCCTCCTAGCGTCGGAGGCCCGATAATACAAATAGATTTCACCCTCACCGAATAGCCACGCGCGCGTTTCCTGTCGACCAATGAATTGCTCGTTAACCAAAGGGTAATAGTCTTTACTGATCAGCACGTCACCGTTGACTTCTATCGTTGGCTGAAAAGCAGAACGTTGTTGTGGCAGATGCTTATCGAACATCACGATCACCCCGCCCCCAGGGCCCGCTTTAACATTCTCGCCAAAGTGCGTTGTATTGGCGTAGGTGACGCCAAAAGTCACATTACTCAGTTGCCACTGGCATCGGCTACCGCCATTGATAGGCAACTTGGCCTCATATAGGCCGCTCTGACCCTGCTGTTGCGGTTGAACCGTAGTGGACAAGTAACCGTCCTCTTCATAAGTGGTCCAGTCTGGCCCGGATCGTTTGATCGGGCATTTCTCCGAGCGGTACATCACCTGCATGGGTTCCGCCGTGAGGTTCTGCGGGACCTTCACCACGACGCTGACCTGTTCCCCGCCCGGTGGCGGTGCCAAGGTCCGGTTCTGGGCGCAACCGTTTAGGCAGAGCAGCAGCAACAAAGCGCCGCTCATGGGGCTTAGGCGAATATTCATAGGCTGTGTTCCTCCGTGATCGCTAGCAGTGCGTCGGGAAACTCGACGGTTATCGCACCTGGGTAACGGGAGGGAATGGGTTGGCTGTACCCCCCCGCTTTCCTCGACTGCCTGGTAGTTCACGTGTTGCACTGGACCCTGCGCAGGGCGGATCAGAATGTTCATGGTTTTATGTGTTCCCTTATGGCTAATGTGTTGGGTGGCTATCGCACCCCGATGCGTAGATTCAGGCTTGGGTGATCTCGATCATCACGCCGAACTCTCGCTCTCGGCAGAAACGCTGCAGGGCTTCAGGGCCGCCTTCCAGGTCTTGAGTCATGCGCAAGGCCATGGGTAACAACTTCTGCAAGGCAAGGAACTGCTCGTTGCGGTGCTTTTCCGCTTCGGGGACGCCCAACCCATGCATCTGCGTCTCGAACTTCGCCCGTTGCGCCTTGCGCTCCAGTGGCCGTTCGGGATCGCTCAACTCCAGCAACTGGTTGTGCAAGAAGGGTAAGTAGGCAGCGACCATCGAGTGATCCATCGGGTTACTGCGGCGAGTGCTACGTTCAGGATTAGTGTGTGACGGAAAGAACCGCGTCAGGCTTTCCCGGCTCATCGAGCGAATGAGGGCCTTCTGCTCTTCACAGGCGAAGCGGCTGAACTCATCGCTCAGGCTGGGCACCAGGTAGAGGCGGGCTCGGTGCGGCAAACGCTTAAGAATGGTGGTGTGGTAAGGCGCGCCCAGGCCTTCTCTACTCCGCTCGACGGGGTTATTTGAGGCCCGCGACTCCACATGCTGGTCAGCGCGGTAGAACATGGCGATTTGGCCGTGATGCCAGTAGGGGTCGCCAAAGCGCACCAGTTTGCCGGCCACCAGTTCACCCACGGACCAGATGTAGCCTAGGTCGTGGCCCAGCGGCCCCAGGGCATCGTAAAGCCAGTTATCCAGTTCCGCCTCGGGTGGCACGCTGGTGATGGTGTCGGCGTCGTTGACATGGCGAAAGTGGGTCACCGTTTTCAGGCGCTCCAGTGCCTTGGCCGTGAAGGTACGGGGCATACCGTAGGTGTAGAGCAGGGGGTTGCGATCTTTCAGCTCGGCGGAGTGGATCAGAGCCAGGGCGCCGCCCAGGCTATGGCCGCAAATGAACAGTTTTCTATTAGCTAACGCTTTCTGAATGTCATCAAAGCGTTGAGAAAACAGCTTCTTAGCCACCTCAAACGCATGCAAAAACCCATAGTGCACACTGCCGACATCCGTCAAAGGCGTACACGCAGACTTCAAGTCGCAGCCGCTGCCATCGGCTGGCATAGGGCGGTACAGCACATCCGTCAGCCAGTCCTTGGGTTCCTGTGTCCCGCGCCAGGCCACAACCACTTGAGTCTGGTTGATGCAATAGAACAACTGGGTGTTTTCGATGATGAGCCGCGGAATCTCGGAGGTGCCCGACGGGCGCTTGGCCTCCAGCGAATCCAGCATAACCGCCGTGGTGTAGCGCTGGTTGAAGGGGACGTCTACCACCAGTGCTGGCAGACGCGTCCCTCCGGAGTCAATCATCACCGGCGTGCGCGACAGGTCCAGGCACTGACGTAAAAAGAACTCCTCCACCGAGCCTGAGACGGTACTGGGATCGGTGCCCGGTCGTTGCTTCAACATGTTCTGGGCGACAATGCTGTAGGACAGGTTGGCCATCAGCCCAAGGTTATAGGCATTGGCCATGCTGTATTCGGGTTGGTGATGCAGAACCAAAGACCAGGCACGGAAGGAGCAAACTTCCAACACGTGACGGCGATTCAGCGCTTCGTACTCAACGGTGAAACCGCTGAATGCCGGGTCCGGGAAGTGAAAGGCCGGAGGCCGCTTAGGGTCCTCCAAAGGCGGATCAAGGGTCGGTAATCGGTCGCATAACTGACCGATACGCAGGTAGTGGTAGCAGTGACCTGCCGCGTGGGCCTGCTTCTCGACGGGCGAGAAACCCGAATGCTGCGGACCATACAGCGGGGTCCGATCTCCGATTACGGGCCGAGGCGGTTCGGCACGCAGGGCACGCAAGCGACGGGTTTGCAGCAGCTCGGCCAAAGGATCGGCCTGCACTTTCAGGGTGATGGGAATCGGGTGCAGCCCCTCAATACGGATCACGCCCTGAGCATCGCTGAGCCCCGCACATTCGGGGAAGCACCTCTCCCGGATGGCGTCGTTGATCGCCTGATAGGGCATGTTCGCCAGGGGCGCACCCTGCTCGTCCAGCAACTGGAGTTCGATCCAATGCTGTTTCTGTTCCCCTCCGATGAAGTCCTTGCTCGGATTGAGGGTATCCGTGCGGTGCATTGGATCGTTCATATAACCCCTTAAAAATTTATATTCTCTGAGCAATTACCCGATCAATTGAGTCAATCGGGGTAACCGACCCCACACTTCACAACACGCCACCTCGGCCTAAAAACCCATTAATAAAAATGAATATCCTGAATAATAAAAAAACAAATAACCGCTACTCCGACTACTCAATCAAAACAATACCTGGTCGCGACTTATACCCGGCAACACTTAAAGTTCTAAAATTCGCATTACCCCTCACTTTTGACCCTTTCGATTTCAGCCTTTAGCTCGGCCCACACTTTTGCACTAACAATCCGTATCAATCGCCCCATCACACCAGATAGACATTTACCGATCACCCCCTGCTCGATCCTCTTCTTGACCAAGGACTCAATATCAGCCACCAACTGCTCCTTATCGAAATACCAGCAAACAGGTGGCACTGGCGCCAGCATATTACTGATGCATACCGGAGCCACTCTCTCAAACAAAGCAAACTCAACCTCCTCAACAGAGTAATTCTTTGCCACCCCTGCAATGTGTTTGTAGTCAACATTGGCATCTACAAATAAATCAGAGAGTGCAGCCCAGAGTTGACGCTGATCTAATTGATTTTCCATTTAGTAAACTTTTCTATTTCATCGTCGAGGGAGTCCGCTAATTTCGAGGCCGCCCAGCCAGAGGCAACCCCGCCCGCCAGCATTAAACCGATTGCACAAAACGGCGCGCCGGGCCCGCACACGGTAGAGACGGCAAAACTCGCCAAGGTAGTTCCTGCAAAACCACCGCTTATCGTAATACCCTGCTTGATCAACTCTTTCTGCTTATTCTCTGCATTCGCGATCTCGTAGGTTGCATAAGCGACCGTCACGACAATCAAAACCTTACCAGAGATTTTTAACACTCGATTTAAAGTATTAAATCCCGTGTTAGGCCTCGCCGAAGACTCTACGATTTCGTAATACATGGCATTTTTTTGCTCAGCATTGAGCGCCGCAAAGTTTTTACCAAATTTTTTGCCGGCTTTCTCGTCCAATAGCTTTTCTAAATCCGGAGAAACAACCTTCCTTTTCTCTGCAATAGCCCGTCCGGGCATTGAGGTTTTCTGCCTAGTTTCCGCCATGATTTTATTTCGTGCTTCGTAGCAGAATTCCGCAGCCTCCTTTATTGACACTTTTCCCGCATTGACTTGCGCCAATACCTGCGCCTTGACTCGCTTGACATTGCTGTTGTAGTTATCACGCTGTTTTGCATCTTTTATAAAACCCGAAGAGAACTTGAGCGCTGCACCCTCAAAACTTTCAAGAGCGCCCTCCAAAGTATCATCGTCAACCTGATGATCTTGTCGAGCCATATAGTTTTGGTAAAAAGTATCCATATTATTTACTCCCCCAACTCTCGTAGCAGTTTGTCTGCGGTGCTAGGTAAGTCTTCTTGATGCTCCGGGCATTGCACCTCGAACTTGACGCAAGAATTACCCGTAAAAGAATAAAAACTTACTTTGTTTTCACCATCAAACTCGCCCTCCAACACCTCGCCATCATCCATGGTCGCGGTGCATTTTATGCCTTGATAATTTGATTTCGACGGGGCAGAAAAGCTGATCCACTTTTCAGTCCCTGGCAGCTCGATTTTCAAGTTCCCCGGCAGCGCGGTATGAACGCTCATCGTCTTGCCATGCTTGTCGGTTACTCCATTGAATACTTCACCTTGCTGAGTGGTTATCCGGTAGCGGCTGAATCGCAACGCTGCCTGGGCTGCGTCTTTCACGGTGTAGCTAGCCGCGTAACCCGTCGGCAACGGTGACGCTGGAGTATTGAGACTGGTGCTGCCAAACTTTTTTACATCGGTAGCTTTTAGGTAGATGTTGCCAGGCGCTCCCAGCTCTATATCGCCGTCCTTTAAACGGATATAGGCACCGCCACAGTTGAGCACCAGTTCTTGCGGGGCCTTGATTTCTATACGGCCTTCGACGCTTTCGATCTTAACGTCGGTCTTTGCCAACACATGGAGGTTACTGCCCTGAGCGTGCAGTTCAACTTTGCCTTGAGCCGCCTTGAGTTGCAGGTCGCCACGTTGCGCAAATACGCTCACACCACCTTCAGCGGTTGCGGTGATGTCGTGCCCGGCGCTGATGTCCGTGTTACGTGCGGCCATAATGCCCACGCTCTCCCCTCCGGAAGACAGGCATACGGCTTTAGGACTGAGTACGCCGATACCCGACGGTGCATGTAGCAATACTCCCGGTTGTGCCAATCCCTTGAGTGCCTGAAGTAACTCTAGTTGGCTGTCGGTATCGCTAGACGGCACTCCAGCACTGTGAGCAGCCTGTGCCAGGGAGCGCGCCAGAGATAGCGCGCTTTTCAGTTGCTCAATGGCAGCCACCATGTCGAGTTGTTCACCCCGAGCCCGGTTCTGTTCGTCCGCACTGATAAACAAACCTTTCCCCCCACGAATCGCACCCCACCCATCAGTGCGCAACTCAAACCCTTCCCCACGCTTTTGTTTCGCAGCATCCACCAAATGCCCCAGGTTCAACTGACTCTTACCGCTGTGCTCAGTACTGACCTTGATATGCTCCTGCCCCCGCGTGTCATCCATGCGCAGCTTGTTATTCGCCGGAGTACGCAGCACGTTGCGTTTGTAATTGCGCAAAGTCACATGATCAACGTGTTGGCTGTCATGCAACGCGTGCGCGATGTAAGGCCGGTCCGGGTCGCCCTGTTCAAAGGCGATGGCGACTTCGGTGCCGGGAATCAACGGCAGGTGCAGGCCGTGGGTATCCCCGGCGTAGGGTCGGGCCAGGCGTAGCCAGAGGCTTT
>NZ_JAKNRV010000187.1:0-9834 GCF_023072625.1 Pseudomonas emilianonis | reverse complement strand
CTCCGGGATGCCCGGCAGGCCGAGGAAGCTGGCCACGGCGCCTTCATGGGCCAGGCCGCCTTCGGCCAGGTCGTGGTCCTGGGAGTGGAAGATCACCGTCAGGTCGAAGGTGGCCGCGTACTCCAGGGCACGGCACAGCGTGCGGGTGCTGCGAAAGCTCTCCAGGCCGTTGCCGAAGGCCACACAACCGGCATCGCGCAGCGCGATCAGTTCGGCCAGTTGTTCGCCTTCCAGGCCTTTGCTCAGGGCGCCGATGGGGAACACTTTGCAATTGCCGGCTTCGCGGGCGCGGTCGAGGATCAGCTCGGTCACCGCCGAGGTGTCCAGCACCGGCTTGGTGTGCGGTGGGCAGCACAGGCTGGTGACGCCACCGGCGGCGGCGGCGCGGGTTTCGCTGGTGATGTTGCCTTTGCGGCTGTAACCCGGCTCGCGCAGAGCGACGTTCAGGTCGACCAGCCCAGGCGCGGCCACCAGGCCCTTGGCGTCGATGGTTTCAGTGGAGTTGAAAGCGCTGGGCGCGGCGCCGATGGCGATGATCTTGCCGGCTTCCAGATGAAGGTCGGTGACTTGATCCAGGCCACTGGCCGGATCGATGACGCGGGCGCCGAGAATGCTGAGCTTCACTGGGCCTTCTCCTGCTCGAATTGACGTTGCGCGGTTTGCCCGCTCATGGCCATGGACAGCACTGCCATGCGCACGGCGATGCCGTAGGTCACCTGGTTGAGAATCACCGACTGGTTGCCGTCGGCCACTGCCGACTCAATCTCCACCCCTCGGTTGATCGGCCCAGGGTGCATCACGATGGCATCCGGCTTGGCCCCGGCCAGGCGCGTGGTGGTCAGGCCGAACAGGCGGTAGAACTCGCCTTCGCTCGGCAACAGGCCACCGGACATGCGTTCGCGTTGCAGGCGCAGCATGATGACCACGTCCACATCCTTGAGGCCTTCGGTCATGTCGGTGTAGACCTTCACGCCGTACTGCTCGATGCCGACGGGCAGCAGGGTTTTCGGCGCGATCACGCGGATATCCGGGCAGCCCAGGGTTTTCAGGGCCAGCATGTTCGAGCGCGCGACCCGCGAGTGCAGGATGTCGCCGACGATGGCCACCGAGAGGTTTTCAAAGCTGCCCTTGTGCCGACGGATGGTGAGCATGTCGAGCATGCCCTGGGTCGGGTGGGCGTGACGGCCGTCGCCGCCGTTGATGATCGCTACCTGCGGGCACACGTGCTCGGCGATGAAGTGCGCGGCGCCGGAGTCGCCGTGGCGTACCACGAACATGTCGGCTGCCATCGCTTCGAGGTTGCGCAGGGTGTCGAGCAGGGTCTCGCCCTTGCTCGCCGACGAGGTGGACACGTTCAGTGTGATCACGTCGGCCGACAGGCGCTGGGCCGCCAGTTCGAAGGTGGTGCGGGTGCGCGTGGAGTTCTCGAAGAACACGTTGCAGATGGTTTTGCCGCGCAGCAGCGGGACTTTCTTAACCGCGCGGCCACCGACTTCGAGGAACGAGTCGGCAGTGTCGAGGATTTCGGTGAGCAGCTCACGGGGCAAACCGTCGAGGGACAAGAAGTGTTGCAGTTGGCCCTGAGCATTGAGCTGCAGCGGGCGCTTGGCATCTAGAGGCGTCATCGCGGGGACTCTTTACAAGGCGGTTTAAAGGGCAAGGTCTTGCAGTTCGAGTACGAGCGGCGTGGGACCGGACAATTTTACCCGCTGCTGAGCTGAAAGCGACACGGTGGCGCCGACCACATCCGGGCTGATCGGCAGTTCGCCGGCGTCCAGGTCCAGCAGGCAGACCAGGGTCACGCTGGCGGGGCGGCCATAGTCGAACAACTCGTTCAGCGCGGCGCGGATGGTGCGGCCGCTCATCAGTACGTCGTCGATCAGCACCAGGTGCTGGCCTTCGATCTCGAACGGCAGGGCCGACGGGCGTACTTGCGGGTGCAGGCCGTTCTGGCTGAAGTCGTCGCGGTAGAAAGACACATCCAGCGTACCCAGCGGCGACTCGTTGCCCAACTCTTCGAGCAGCGCCTGGGCCACCCACACGCCGCCGGTGCGAATGCCGATGAAGCGCGGCTCGCTGATGGCACGGTGTTTCAGGTGGGCCTTGAGGCGAATCGCCATCTGGCTGATCAGTTCGGCGGGGTTTGGCAGGCTCATGGTCGCTCCTTCAAGGCCTTGCGCGGCAGGGGTTGCCTGCAAGGTCCGGGCTCAAACGTAAAAAGACGCGGCAAGCCGCGTCAGTCAGGATTCAAATAACGCGGTGTTTTCATCCAGCCAACCCTGCAACAGCAAAGCGGCGGCGATGGCGTCTACCGGGTTGTCGCGGTAGCTGCCTTTCTGCCCGCCACGGTCGCGGCGCTCACCCTTGGCCTCGAAGGTCGTCAGGCGCTCATCGTGGGTATAAAAGGGCAGGTTGTAGCGGCCATTGAGGCGGCGCGCGAACTTTTCGGCGCGCAGGCACATGTCGCTGGGGGTGCCGTCCATGTTCAAGGGCAGGCCGACGACCACCGCGTCGGGCTTCCACTCCTTGATCAGGGCTTCGACCTGATTCCAGTCCGGTATGCCGTTCTGGGCTTTGAGGGTACACAGCTCGCGGGCCTGGCCGGTGATGACCTGGCCGACTGCCACGCCGATCTGTTTGGTGCCGTAGTCAAAACCGAGGATCAGACGCAAGGCCATCAGGCGTGCCCCGCCTGGCTGGTCAGCAGGCTGAGGTTGACCCGTAGCTTGGCCGCCGCCGCGTCCAGGCGCAGTTCGCAGGCGGTGTTGAACAGAATGTCGGCATCGTAGGGGCAGGTCAGCCAGGCGTTGCTGGCCAGTTCGGCCTCCAACTGCCCGGCTTCCCAACCGGCGTAGCCGAGGGCGATCACGCTCTGCTCGGGGCCGACGCCGTCGGCGATGGCGAACAACACATCCTGGGACGTGGACAGTGATACGCCGTCGAGGTCCACCGTGGCCTGGAACTTAGGCCCGGTTGGGTGCAGTACAAAACCGCGATCGGTCTGCACCGGCCCGCCGATATAGATCGGCACGCTCTGACAACGGGCCGGCGGGTCGATCTCCGGGCGCAGTTGCTCAAGGATATCGGCCAGGTTCAGCTCCTGCGGGCGGTTCACCACCAACCCCATGGCACCATTGGCCGTGTGCTCGACGATGTAGGTCAAGGTCTGCGCAAAGTTCGGGTCGGCCATATGGGGCATGGCGATCAGGAATTGGTGCTTGAGGTAGGTCGGGCTGACATTTTTCATGTCCGCTAGTGTGGCGTTGGAGGGGCGAACTGACAAGCTGGGAGTGATCGTTGCCTGCTTTCTTTGTGGCGAGGGAGCTTGCTCCCGCTGGTCTGCGTAGCAGACCCAATACAACCACCGATTTTTTCCAATTGAAACTCAATGAATGATTTTAGGGCGCGCTGCGCGCCCCAGCGGGAGCAAGCTCCCTCGCCACAGAGTCAATTGCTGGACAGCCGATCACCCTTGGCGAATTTCCAGGTGCGGATGATTTCCAGACGGTCCACGTCATTCAAGTCGCCGGTAAACGGGGCGAAGGGCGCGGCCAGGCGCACGATGCGCTGGGCGGCCTGGTCCAGCAACGGCTGGCCGGACGACTCCAGCACCTGCACTTCATATAACGTGCCGTCGCGGTTGATCGACACCAACAGGCGCAAATTGCCGTAAATCTGTTGGCGGCGGGCTTCGTCCGGGTAGTTGAGGTTGCCGATGCGTTCGACCTTCTTGCGCCACTCGTCCTTATACCAGGCGCCTTTGTCACGCATGGTGGACGCAGCGTTCAGGCGGTAGATGCGCGGGCGCTTGGCGTAGAGCTGTTGCTCATTGGCCAGTTCGGCTTCAAGGCTGGAAATCTGGTCGGAGAGCTGCGAACTGTCGAAGGTCGGCGCCGGTTTGACGGGCTCGGGTTGCGGTTCGGTCTTGGATTTTTCGCGTTGGGTCGGGGCTTTTTGCGGTTTCGGCGCGACGGTGGTCACCACGGGCTTGGGCGCGGTCTGCTTGACTTCGGGCTTGGCGGCCGGCGGCGGAGTGACTTTATTGACCTTGTTGTCCTGGAACGGCGCCACTTCAGTGGTCTTGGGCACGGCTTTCTTGTCCAGCGTGCCGCTGCCTTGCTGATTGTCCTGGGCGAGAAAATCGGCCTTCTCGGGCTTCTTTTCGCTCTTGAACGTGGCGAGGGTGATTTCCAGGGTCTTGGTGATTTGCTTGGGTTCGACCATGCTGAAACCCACGCCGAGAATCAGCGCCAGGTGAATCAATGCCGCGAGAAACAGGGTAAAACCGAGCCGATCAGCCGGGCGCACGCCGCTGGGGGAGGGTTCGAAGGGCAGATCGGACGGGAGCGTCATGACAAGAAAACCAACATCGCGCGTTTCACAGGTGGCGCATGATAACGCAATGTTGGTGGCTGTCCGGCTGTTCTATGTCACTTGGCTTGTAGCTTGCGTTCAATCGCGGCCATCAGCATTTCGCCGATGTTCGTGCCAAATGCATTGTCGATCTCGCGAATACAGGTCGGGCTGGTGACGTTGATTTCGGTGAGGTGTTCACCAATTACGTCGAGGCCTACAAACAGCAAACCTTTTTCCCGCAGGGTCGGGCCGACTTGGGAGGCAATCCAGCGGTCCTTGTCCGACAAAGGCCGGGCTTCGCCACGACCGCCGGCCGCCAGGTTGCCACGGGTCTCGCCGGCTGCCGGGATGCGCGCCAGGCAATAATCCACCGGTTCGCCGTCGATCATCAGGATGCGCTTGTCGCCGTCCTTGATCGCCGGCAGATAAGCTTGGCCCATGATCTGCTGGGTGCCCAGGGCGGTCAGGGTTTCCAGGATCACCGACAGGTTCGGGTCGCCGACGCGGTGGCGGAAGATCGAGGTGCCGCCCATGCCGTCCAGCGGCTTGAGGATCACATCGCCGTGTTTGGCGGCGAATTCACGCAGCACATCGGCGCGGCGGCTGACCACGGTCGGCGGCGTGCAGTGCGGGAAGAGCGTGGCGAACAGCTTTTCATTGCAGTCACGCAGGCTCTGCGGCTTGTTGACGATCAGCACGCCGGCGCGCTCGGCCTGCTCGAGCAGGTAGGTGGAGTAGACGAATTCCATGTCGAACGGCGGGTCCTTGCGCATCAGGATCACGTCCAGGTCGCTCAGGGGGCTGTCGATTTCGTCTTGCAGCTCGAACCACTTTTCAGGGTTGGCAAACACCTCGAGCGGACGCATCCGCGCACGCGCCTGGCCGTCGCCCTGGTAAAGATCACGCTGTTCCATATAGAACAGGCTCCAGCCACGGGCCTGGGCGGCCAGGAGCATGGCCAGCGAGCTGTCCTTTTTATAGGAAATGCTGGCGATAGGGTCCATGACAATGCCGACGCGAACGCTCATGGGGGATTTCCTCTAGCAAATTAGGGCGCATAAAAGTGGCGTCAGAGTGGCGCTGCGGCTGTTGTGGGTCAAGGAAAAACCACCTAGCGGGTCGCTCGATAGATTGCTCCACGAGACTGTGCTAAAAAGACTGCCACGGTGCAGCAGCCCCTGAATTCCAAGGCTTCTGGCGCTCATTCTGGGCGGCATCAGGCAGTACACACCGAAAACCGATTCGCTGTGGCGATGGTAGAGCAGATATGGAACAGCATTCCAACGCCTTGAGAGTGATGGTGATCGACGATTCGAAAACGATCCGCCGCACCGCCGAGACCCTGTTGAAGAACGTGGGGTGCGATGTCATCACGGCCATCGATGGTTTCGATGCCCTGGCCCGGATTGTGGATCATCACCCGCACATTATCTTTGTCGACATCATGATGCCGCGCCTGGATGGCTATCAGACTTGCGCCCTGGTGAAGAACAACCCGGCGTTCAAGTCGATCCCGGTGATCATGCTGTCCTCCAAGGACGGCCTGTTCGACAAGGCCAAGGGGCGCATCGTCGGTGTCGATCAGTTTTTGACCAAGCCTTTCAGCAAGGAAGAACTGCTGAGTGCGATCAAGGCCTACGTGCCCGGTTTCGCCGCAGTAGAACAAGCACACTGACGCAACCTCACAAGGGCGTGCGTCTACCAATGTAGTGGGGAAAACCATGGCACGTGTTCTGATCGTCGACGATTCGCCGACCGAAATGTACAAGCTGAGCGGCATGCTGGAAAAGCACGGCCACCAGGTCCTCAAGGCCGAAAATGGCGCCGACGGCGTGGCACTTGCGTCCAAGGAGAAGCCCGATGCGGTGTTGATGGATATCGTCATGCCGGGCCTCAACGGCTTCCAGGCCACGCGCCAGTTGAGCAAGCACAACGATCCGAGCATCAACTCGATACCGATCATCATCATTACCACCAAGGATCAGGAAACCGACAAGATCTGGGGCGAGCGCCAGGGCGCCAGGGATTACCTGACTAAGCCTGTGGACGAAGAAACCCTGATCGCCACCCTGAACAAGGTGTTGGCCGGCTGACGGCACGCCATCATGACCGAGTCACAGACCGCCTTCGAACTGCTGCTGGACATCGACCGCCGCTGTCGCCTGCTGGCCGCCGACCTGCCATCCCAGGAAACCCGCCTGCAAGGCTGGAGCGGGATCGGCTTTCGCGTGGGCGAACAGTGGTTTGTCGCGCCCATGGGCGAAGTCGCCGAAGTGCTGCATGAGCCGCGCTGCACTTTAATGCCCGGGGTCAAGACCTGGATCAGAGGAGTCGCTAACCTGCGTGGGCGCCTGCTGCCGGTGATGGATCTCGGCGGTTTCCTCGGCCATGTGCTGCCCAAGACAGGTAAGCAACGGCGGGTATTGGTCGTGGAATACCAAGACATATTTATCGGGCTGTTGGTGGACGAGGTGGTGGGTATGCAGCATTTCGCACAAGACGCATTGTTGCCCAGCGCCCCCGCCTGCGCGTCCTTTATCCGCGGCCAGTTCGACGCTGATCAGCGCTGGCAGGTCTTCAGCCCCTTCGCTCTGGCGCAGGCCCCTGGCTTCATGGATGTTGCCGCATGACCACTGCTACCACGCCCAAACCCCAGGCGGTCTCGCGCAGCCGCTCGCAGATCATCGTGCTGTTTATTGCGCTGATCATATTCATCATGTTGCTGTTCGCCAACTTCGCGTACCTCAACACCCAGTCCACCTATGACAAGCAGTACATCGGCCACGCCGGTGAGTTGCGGGTGCTGTCCCAGCGTATCGCCAAGAACGCCACCGAAGCGGCCGCCGGCAAGGCCGCCGCGTTCAAGTTGCTGGCGGAGGCGCGCAATGACTTTGCCCGGCGCTGGGGTTACCTGAAGAAGGGCGACCCGGACACAGGCCTGCCCGCCGCGCCCACTGCGGTACGTGCAGAGATGCGGGCGGTGCAGACCGATTGGGAAGCGCTGCTGAAAAATACCGACGCGATCCTCGCCAGCGAACAGACCGTGCTGTCGTTGCATCAAGTCGCCGCGACCCTGGCCGAAACCGTGCCGCAACTGCAAATGGAATCGGAAAAGGTCGTGGATATCCTGCTGCAACGCGGCGCCCCGGCCAGCCAGGTGGCCCTGGCCCAGCGTCAGTCGTTGCTGGCCGAGCGTATCCTGGGGGCGGTCAACACCGTACTGGCCGGTGACGAAACCGCCGTGCAGGCCGCCGATGCCTTTGGCCGCGATGCCAACCGCTTCGGCCAGGTGCTCACCGGCATGCTCCAGGGCAACCCCGGGCTGCGCATCACCCAGGTCGAGGACCACGATGCGCGGGCGCGGCTGACAGAAATCGCCGAGCTGTTCGAGTTTGTCTCAGGCTCCGTGGACGAGATCCTCGAAACCTCGCCGCAACTGTTCCAGGTCCGCGCCTCGGCGAACAATATTTTCAACCTCTCGCAAACCCTGCTCGATGAAGCCTCGCTCCTGGCCACCGGCTTTGAAAACCTGGCCAGTGGGCGCAGTTTCGACACGATCGGCGGCTATGTGCTGGGCTTGCTGGCGCTGGCCTCGATCATCCTGATCGGCCTGGTGATGGTCCGCGCCACCAACCAGCAACTGCGGGAAACCGCCGAGAAGAACGAGCGCAACCAGAACGCGATCATGCGCCTGCTGGATGAAATCGAGGACCTCGCCGACGGCGACCTTACCGTCACCGCCTCGGTGACCGAGGACTTCACCGGCACCATCGCCGACTCCATCAACTATTCCGTGGACCAACTGCGCGACCTCGTCGCCACCATCAACCTCACCGCCGGCCAGGTTGCCGGCGCGGTGCAGGACACCCAGGCCACCGCCATGCACCTGGCGCAGGCCTCGGAACACCAGGCCCAGCAGATCGCCGAGGCCTCCACCGCGATCGAACAGATGGCCCAGTCCATCGACCAGGTGTCGGCGAATGCCGCTGAGTCCTCGGCGGTGGCCGAGCGCTCGGTGGAAATCGCCAACAAGGGCAATGAAGTGGTGCACAACACCATCCACGGCATGGACAACATTCGCGAACAGATCCAGGACACCGCCAAGCGCATCAAGCGCCTGGGCGAGTCGTCCCAGGAGATCGGTGACATCGTCAGCCTGATCGATGACATCGCCGACCAAACCAACATTCTCGCGCTCAACGCCGCGATCCAGGCGAGCATGGCCGGGGATGCCGGACGCGGCTTTGCGGTGGTGGCCGATGAAGTGCAACGCCTGGCCGAGCGCTCGTCGGCGGCCACGCGGCAGATTGAAACCCTGGTGCGGGCGATCCAGGCCGACACCAACGAAGCGGTCATCTCCATGGAACAGACCACCACCGAAGTGGTGCGGGGTGCGCGGCTGGCCCAGGACGCCGGGGTGGCGCTGGAAGAGATCGAAGGCGTGTCGAAAACCCTGGCGGCGCTGATCCAGAGTATCTCCAACGCGGCGCAGCAACAGACGTCATCGGCGGGGCAGATCTCGCTGACCATGAACGTGATCCAGCAAATCACCACCCAGACGTCGTCGGGCTCGACCGCCACCGCCGAGAGCATCGGCAACCTGGCGAAAATGGCCAGCCAGTTGCGCCGCTCGGTGTCGGGGTTCACCTTGCCGGCGCCCAAGCAGGCTGATGATTGAAATGTAATCCAAATGTGGGAGGGAGCTTGCTCCCGATGACGGTGTATCAGTCACCTGATTCATTGACTGAGCCACTGCCATCGGGAGCAAGCCCCCTCCCACATTGGATACCAGCAACTCATGAATTCAAAGCGGAGCAGTTATGGTTGATCGGCACGACTACGTGGCCCTCGAATGGGTCAAGGGCGACATTGCCGAAACCCTGAAACAGGCCCGTTCGGCGCTGGACGCGTTTGTCGAAACCACTGACAACGAGACCCTCGGCGACTGCCTGGCGTGCATTCACCAGGTGCATGGCGCGTTGCAAATGGTCGAGTTCTACGGCGCCGCGCTGCTCGCCGAAGAAATCGAAGCCCTGGCCCTGGCTCTGCAGGCCGGGCGCGTCAGCCAGCGCGATGAAAGTATCCGCCTGCTGCAACAGGCCCTCGGGCAATTGCCGCTGTACCTGGACCGCATCCACAGTGCCCGCCGCGACTTGCCGCTGGTGGTGTTGCCACTGCTCAACGACCTGCGCAGTGCGCGCGGTGAAAGCCTGTTGTCGGAAACCAGCCTGTTCAGCCCGCAATTGCTGTCGATTGCGCCGTTGCCCGAGGAGATGCTGGCGCAACGCGCGCCGCCCGACCTGAGCGATCAGTTGCGCCAGTGGCATCTGCTGCTGCAACAAGCCCTGGCCGGGTTGCTGCGCGAAGATCACGGCCCGAGCAACCTGGAAGACATGGCGCGGGTGTTCGCCCGCCTCGAAGCGCTGTGCCAGGGCGCGCCGCTGTTGCCGCTGTGGCAAGTCACCTCGGCGCTGGTCG
>NZ_JAKNRV010000186.1:0-9911 GCF_023072625.1 Pseudomonas emilianonis | reverse complement strand
GCAACTGCAGCGGGTCGGCGCGCGCATCTTCGTCGACGAGCACCTGCGCACCAGCATCCCCGGCGTGTATGCCGGCGGTGATTGCGTCAGCCTCGGCCAGGACCTCACCGTCCAGGCGGTGCAACACGGCAAGCTGGCCGCTGAAGCCATGCACGCCCAACTCATGCTCAACGTGGAGGCTGCGTAATGGCCGATCTCTCGATTGTCTTCGCCGGTATCAAAGCCCCCAACCCGTTCTGGCTGGCCTCCGCGCCGCCCACCGACAAGGCCTACAACGTGGTCCGCGCCTTTGAAGCGGGCTGGGGCGGCGTGGTCTGGAAAACCCTCGGCGAAGACCCGGCGGCGGTCAACGTGTCGTCGCGTTACTCGGCGCACTATGGCGCTAACCGCGAAGTGCTGGGCATCAACAATATCGAGCTGATCACCGACCGCTCCCTGGAGATCAACCTGCGCGAAATCACCCAGATCAAAAAGGACTGGCCGGACCGCGCGTTGATCGTGTCGCTGATGGTGCCGTGCGTCGAAGAATCCTGGAAAAATATCCTGCCCCTGGTGGAAGCCACCGGGTGCGACGGCATCGAGCTGAACTTCGGCTGCCCCCATGGCATGCCGGAACGCGGCATGGGCGCGGCGGTGGGCCAGGTGCCGGAGTATGTGGAACAGGTGACGCGCTGGTGCAAGACGTACTGCTCGCTGCCGGTGATCGTCAAGCTCACGCCGAACATCACCGACATTCGGCTGGCGGCGCGTGCGGCGTATCGCGGCGGGGCGGATGCGGTGTCGCTGATCAACACCATCAACTCCATCACCAGTGTGGATCTGGAGCGCATGGTCGCCCTGCCGACGGTCGGCACCCAGAGCACCCACGGCGGTTACTGCGGTTCAGCGGTGAAGCCAATTGCGCTGAACATGGTCGCCGAAATCGCCCGCGACCCGCAGACCCACGGCCTGCCGATCTGCGGCATTGGCGGTATCGGCAACTGGCGCGATGCGGCGGAATTCGTCGCCCTCGGCTGCGGCGCTGTGCAGGTGTGTACGGCGGCGATGCTGCATGGCTTTCGCATCGTCGAAGAAATGAAGGACGGCCTGTCGCGCTGGATGGACAGTCAGGGTTACACCAGCCTGCAGGATTTTTCCGGGCGCGCAGTGGGCAACACCACAGACTGGAAGTACCTGGATATCAACTACCAGGTGATCGCCAAGATCGATCAGGCCGCCTGCATCGGCTGCGGGCGTTGCCATATTGCCTGTGAGGATACGTCGCACCAGGCCATCGCCAGTTTGAAACAGGCGGACGGCACGCATAAGTATGAGGTGATAGATGATGAGTGCGTGGGCTGCAACCTGTGCCAAATCACCTGTCCGGTGGCCGATTGCATCGAGATGGTGGCAGTGGACACCGGCAAGCCGTTCTTGAACTGGACCCAGGATCCGCGTAATCCGTACCGAGAAGCGGTGTAGTCCTGTAGACCGCTATCGGGGGCAAGCCCCCTCCCACATTGAGCGCATTATGTCTGAAAGAATGCGATCCACTGTGGGAGGGGGCTTGCCCCCGATGAGGCCCTCAGCCTCACCACAAGACTCAAGACTCAAGGCTCCAACCCAATCCCCCGCAAAATCACACTGGTCACCGTCTGAATCGCCCTCTCGAACTGCATATCCGACAACGGCTGGTGATCGTTCAGAATCTTCACCTGATGATCAAAGTCGGCGTAGTGCTGGGTCGAGGCCCAGATCATATACAGCAGGCTCGCCGGCTCCACCGGCAGGATGCGTTTGTCTTCCACCCATTGGCGAATCTTCGCTTCCTTCATCTTGGCCCAGTCGTACAGGCTTTCATCCAAGGCCTCACCGAGCGTCGGCGCGCCGTGCATGATTTCGTTGGCCCAGACCTTCGACCCATACGGCCGCGTGCGCGAGCGTTGCATCTTGGCGCGGATGTAGCTGCTGAGCACCACTCGCGGGTCATCGAAGGTTTCGAAGCTCAGGGCGTCCTGCTTCCACACTTCCAGCAGGTCGAACAGTACCGCGCTGTACAGCTCGCTCTTGGTGGTGAAGTAGTAATGCAGGTTGGAACGCGGCAGTTGCACTTCTGCGGCAATATCGGCCATGGCGGTGCTGCCATAACCCTTCTCGGCGAAGATCTTCTCCGCGGCCAGCAGGATTTTTTCGACGTTGACTCGACGGATTCCGATCTTGTGATTGCCCATAAGGGCTCCCTGACAAAGACATAACGGAAAGACTACCACCCGCTCTAGATCGGGGCGACAGGCGGAGCCGAAACTTCGTACACTGGCGCCCCTACCCATTGATTGGTGTTGCCTAATGTTGATCAAGAAAACCCTGACCACCGTCGCCCTGCTGGCCTCCCTGCTGGGCGCCTCGGCCGCGTTTGCCCATGCGCATCTCAAGAGCGCGACGCCTGCGGCAGACAGCAGCGTGACCGCACCGAAAGAGGTGCGCCTGAGCTTCAGCGAAGGCGTGGAGGCGACTTTTTCCAAGGTATCCCTGAGCAAGGACGGCACCGAAATCGCAATCAAGGGCCTGGCAACCCCGGATGCCGACAAGAAAACCCTGGTGGTGACGCCCGCCGCTCCACTCGCGGCCGGCACCTACAAAGTGGTGTGGAACGCCGTCTCGGTCGACACCCACAAGAGCAACGGTGAATACAGCTTCAAGGTCGGCCAATAACCTATGGCGACGCTGCTGGTGCTGTGCCGCTTCCTGCATTTCATCGTCGTCTTGTTGATGTTCGGGGCCTGTGTGTTCAGGCCCTGGCTGATGGGCAATGAACCGCAGCCGGCGCTGGACCGGCAATTGCTGCGTATCAGCCGTGGCCTGGCCTGGCTGGGGCTCGGCTCCGGCGTGGCCTGGTTGCTGCTGATTACAGCCAGCATGGCCGGCAGCTGGGACGCCGCACTGCAACCGGCCACTGTGCAGTTGGTACTCGGCAAGACCTTTTTTGGCCAAGTGTGGCTCTGGCATCTGCTGCTCAACCTGTTGCTGCTGATCGCCTTGATCAAACCCTGGCCGGCGTTGCGCCTGCCCTTGCTCAGCCTGCTGCTGGCGACCCTCGCACCGGTCGGTCACGGCGCCATGCTCAACGGGCTCAGCGGGCAGTTGCTGATCCTCAACCAGGTCGTACACCTGGCGTGCGTGGGCGCCTGGCTTGGCGGTTTGCTGTTGCTGGTGTTGATCCTGCGCCAACCGCAACGCCAGGGGCTGGAGCCGATTTTGCGGCGTTTCAGCGGCGTGGGTTATGGCCTGGTCGCCGGCTTGCTGATCACCGGGTTGATCAATGTTCGCGTACTGACCGGACAACTGTGGCCCACCCCGCTGTTCAACGGTTTCGCCCTGATTCTGCTGATCAAGGCAATGCTGGTGCTGGGCATGTTGGCCCTGGCGCTGCTGAACCGCTTGCGTATCGATCGCTGCGAACAGCGACTGGAGACCTTGAAGGCCAGTGTGATGGCTGAATGGTTACTAGGTGTTTCAGCGGTAGCCGCCGTCTCCCTCCTCGGCACCCTGCCGCCGATGGTCGTGGCTGGCTGAATCCATCGTCGGCACGATCCAGCGCCCTCCCTGGACTGCGGCCACTTTTGATCAGTCAAGCCTGGTTATCGTATAACTTCTGATTGACAAGCCACAAAAACCCCGCAAGTATCGCCCCAATGTTGTACGACGACGTATGACAAATAATAAAAACAACAAACAAAATGGAGCGTCACTGTGCGTCAATTCGCCCGCAATTCCTCCTCGCGTCTCGGCCTTATCGGTCTCAGCAGCCTGGCTTTCACCCTGCCTCTCACCGCCCAGGCCGAAGGGTTTGTCGACGACGCCAAGGCCACGCTCAATTTGCGCAACGCCTACTTCAACCGCAATTTCACCAACCCGTCCAACCCCCAGGCCAAGGCCGAAGAGTGGACGCAGAGTTTCATCCTTGACGCCAAATCCGGCTACACCCGGGGCACCGTGGGGTTCGGGATTGACGTGCTGGGCCTGTATTCGCAAAAGCTCGACGGCGGCAAAGGTACCGCCGGCACCCAGTTGCTGCCGGTTCACAACGACGGGCGCCCCGCCGATAACTTCGGGCGCCTGGGCGTGGCGCTGAAAACCAAGCTGTCGAACACCGAATTGAAAGTCGGCGAATGGATGCCCGTGCTGCCGATCCTGCGCTCCGACGATGGCCGCTCCCTGCCGCAGACCTTCCAGGGCGGCCAAGTCACCTCCAATGAAATCGCCGGCCTGACCCTCTACGGCGGCCAGTTTCGCGGTAACAGCCCGCGCAACGACGCGAGCATGGAAGACATGTTCATGAACGGCAAAGCCGCCTTCACCTCAGACCGCTTCAACTTCGGCGGCGGCGAATACACCTTCAACGACAAGCGCACCCAGGTCGGCCTGTGGTACGCCGAACTGAGCGATATCTACCAGCAGCAGTACCTCAACCTGACCCACAGCCAGCCGCTGGGCGACTGGACCCTGGGCGCCAACCTCGGTTTCTTCAACGGCAAGGAAGACGGCAGTGCCCTGGCCGGCGACCTGGACAACAAAACCGCCTTCGCCCTGCTCTCGGCCAAGTACGGCGGCAACACCTTCTACGTCGGCCTGCAAAAACTCAGCGGTGACAGCGCATGGATGCGAGTCAACGGCACCAGCGGCGGCACCCTGGCCAACGACAGCTACAACGCCAGCTACGACAACGCCAAGGAAAAATCCTGGCAACTGCGCCATGACTTCAACTTCGTGGTGCTCGGCGTTCCGGGGCTGACCCTGATGAACCGCTACATCAGCGGCAGTAACGTCCACACCGGCGCGATCACCGACGGCAAGGAATGGGGACGTGAATCGGAGCTGGCCTACACGGTGCAAAGCGGTGTACTGAAGAACCTCAACGTGCGCTGGCGCAACTCGACCATGCGACGGGACTTTAGCAATAACGAATTTGATGAGAACCGGATCTTCGTCAGCTATCCGATTTCGTTGCTTTAAAGATCTAAAACCCGTGCACATCCATTGCGGGAGGGGGCTTGCTCCCGAAGGCTGTGGGTCAGTCACAGAGACATTGCCTGATACACCGTCATCGGGAGCAAGCCCCCTCCCACATTGACAAGCGGGGACTCTCTAACAATACTTCGGCATAGTCATACGACAACCTACAACAAAACTGGAATCCAGATGACCACCACGACCCCAGCGCCCTTCAACCGCCTCCTCCTCACCGGTGCCGCCGGCGGCCTCGGCAAAGTCCTGCGCGAACGCCTGCGACCGTATGCCCAGGTGCTGCGCCTGTCGGATATCGCCGACATGGCCGCCGCCGGCGCCGATGAAGAAGTGCAACCCTGCGACCTGTCCGACAAACAAGCGGTCCACCACTTGGTCGAAGGCGTCGACGCCATCCTGCATTTCGGCGGTGTTTCGGTAGAGCGCTCGTTCGAAGAAGTCCTCGGCGCCAATATCTGCGGGATTTACCATATTTACGAAGCCGCGCGCCGCCATGGTGTCAAGCGCGTGATCTTCGCCAGCTCCAACCATGTCATCGGTTTCTACCCACAGGGCGAACAACTCGATGCCCACTCGCCGCGTCGCCCGGATAGCTATTACGGGCTGTCCAAGTCCTACGGCGAAGACATGGCCAGTTTCTACTTCGACCGCTACGGCATCGAGACCGTGAGCATCCGCATTGGCTCGTCGTTCGCCGAACCGCAGAACCGTCGGATGATGCACACCTGGCTGAGCTTCGACGACCTGACCCAACTGCTCGAACGCGCGCTGTACACGCCGAACGTCGGCCACACCGTGGTCTATGGCATGTCGGCCAACCTCGATACCTGGTGGGACAACCGCTACGCCGCGCACCTGGGCTTTACCCCAAAAGACAGCTCCGAAGTGTTCCGCGCCCAGGTCGAGGCCCAGCCGCCGCTCGCCGCCGATGACCCGGCGAAGGTCTACCAGGGCGGTGCTTTCTGCGCCGCTGGGCCGTTCGGTGACTGACGCAACACTCACCCAAGGGAATGAGTTGCCATGACTGCTGAGTTGATTGTCGACGCCCGCAATGCCGTGGGCGAATGCCCGGTGTGGGTGCCCGAAGAAAACGCCCTGTACTGGGTGGACATTCCCAACGGAGGGCTACAACGCTGGAGCGCCGCCACCGGTCATAGCGACGCGTGGAAAGCCCCGCAGATGCTCGCCTGCATTGCCCGCACCGATGCAGGCAACTGGGTCGCCGGGATGCAAAGCGGCTTTTTCCAACTCACCGCGCACAACGACGGCAGCCTCGACACCACGCCGCTGGCCGAGGTCGCGCACCCGTGCGCGGGCATGCGCCTGAACGATGGGCGCTGTGATCGCCAGGGCCGTTTCTGGGCCGGCAGCATGGTCATGGATATGGGCGCGAATGCCGCCGCAGGCATCCTCTACCGTTACGCTTCGGGCGCCGCGCCCCATGCGCAGTTAGAGGGTTTTATCACCCTCAACGGCCTGGCCTTCAGCCCTGATGGCCGCACGCTGTACGTCTCGGACTCGCACCCGCTGGTGCAACAGATCTGGGCCTTCGACTACGACACCGAAACCGGTACGCCGAGCAACCGCCGCGTGTTTGTCGACATGCAGCAACACCCAGGCCGCCCTGACGGCGCCGCCGTGGATGTCGACGGTTGCTACTGGATCTGCGCCAACGACGCCGGCCTGATCCACCGCTTCACCCCCGACGGGCGCCTGGACCGCTCCCTGAGCGTGCCGGTGAAAAAACCCAGCATGTGCGCCTTCGGCGGCAGTCGCCTGGACACTTTATTCGTCACCTCGATCCGTGACGACCAGAGTGAGCAGTCGCTGTCCGGCGGCGTGTTCGCCCTCAACCCTGGCGTCCAAGGACTGCCCGAACCGCACTTCACCCTCTAGCTGCATCGCTGTGCCTTGAATACAACAATAACAAGACAGGAGTGACCGCCCATGGACTTCAAACGCACCTTGCTCGCCGCCGCAGTCTTCACCCTCAGCAGCGCCGCCCACGCGCTGGAAATCAAATTCGCCGACGTCCACCCCGCCGGCTACCCCACCGTCGTGGCCGAAGAGAACATGGGCAAGGCCCTCACCCAAGCAAGCAACGGCGAACTGACCTTCAAGTACTTCCCCGGCGGAGTCCTGGGTTCGGAAAAAGAAGTCGTCGAACAGGCCCAGGTCGGCGCGGTCCAGATGACCCGGGTCAGCCTCGGTATCGTCGGCCCGGTGGTGCCGGACGTGAACGTGTTCAACCTGCCGTTCGTATTCCGCGACCAGGCGCATATGCGCAAAGTCATCGACGGCGAGATCGGCGATGAAATCCTCGCCAAGATCACCGACTCCGAATTCGGCCTGGTCGCCCTGGCCTGGATGGACGGCGGCACGCGCAACCTCTACAGCAAAAAGCCGGTACGCAAAATCGAAGACCTCAAGGGTATGAAAATTCGCGTGCAAGGTAATCCCCTGTTCATCGACGCATTTAATGCGATGGGCGCCAACGGTATCGCCATGGACACCGGCGAAATTTTCAGTGCCTTGCAGACAGGCGTGATCGATGGCGCCGAAAACAACCCACCGACCCTGCTAGAACACAACCACTATCAAAACGCCAAGTACTACACCCTCACGGAGCACCTGATCCTGCCCGAACCGATCGTGATGTCGAAAATCACCTGGAACAAGCTCACCCCTGCGCAACAGGTCATGGTGAAAAACGCCGCCAAGGCGGCCCAGGCCGATGAGCGCGTGCTGTGGGATAAAAAATCCGCCAGCAGCGAGGAAAAACTCAAGGCGGCCGGCGTGGAGTTCATCCAAGTCGACAAAAAACCCTTCTACGACGCCACCGCAGCGGTTCGCGCCAAGTACGGCGCGCCTTTCGCCGACATCATCGCGCGCATCGACGCCGTTCAATAACCTGCCCTGCCTCTCGCATAAGGCCCGGCGCGGTCGGCATTGCCGCGCCCGGTCACGGTGAACGCCATGAAGAATCGACTGCTGCGCATCAACGACCGTATTTACATGACCTGCATCTGGGTCGCCGGCCTCTCGGTCCTTGGGGTCGCGCTGATCATCCCCTGGGGCATCTTCGCCCGCTACATCCTCGGCACCGGCTCCAGTTGGCCGGAGCCCACCGCCATCCTGCTGATGCTGGTCTTCACCTTTATCGGCGCCGCCGCCAGCTACCGCGCCGGGGCGCATATGTCGGTGGCGATGGTCACCAACCGCCTGCCTGCGCGCCAACGCCAGATCGTCGGCATCCTCTCGCAATTGCTCATGGGCACCATCTGCCTGTTCATGACCATTTGGGGCAGCAAGCTGTGCCTGTCCACCTGGAACCAGTTCATGAGCGCCATCCCCACCCTGCGCGTGGGCATCACCTACATGCCGATCCCGATCGGCGGGTTGCTGACCCTGATCTTCGTGGTGGAAAAACTCCTGCTCGGTGACCAGAGCAACCGACGGGTTGTGCGCTTCGACCTGGTTGAAGAAAGCGAAGGGGCTGCCTGATATGGACGCATTGATTCTGTTGGGCAGCTTTATCGCCTTGATCCTGATCGGCATGCCGGTGGCCTATGCCCTGGGCCTGTCGGCGTTGATCGGCGCGTGGTGGATCGACATTCCGTACCAGGCCCTGATGATTCAAATCGCCGGCGGGGTGAACAAGTTTTCGCTGATGGCGATTCCGTTCTTCGTGCTGGCCGGCGCGATCATGGCCGAGGGCGGCATGTCGCGGCGGCTGGTGGCATTTGCCGGGGTGTTGGTGGGTTTTGTGCGCGGCGGCTTGTCGCTGGTGAACATCATGGCCTCGACATTTTTTGGCGCGATCTCCGGCTCGTCGGTGGCCGACACCGCCTCGGTCGGTTCGGTGCTGATCCCGGAAATGGAACGCCGTGGCTACCCCCGCGAGTTCGCCACGGCGGTGACCATCAGCGGTTCGGTGCAGGCGCTGTTGACCCCGCCCAGCCACAACTCGGTGCTCTACTCCCTGGCGGCGGGCGGCACGGTGTCGATCGCCTCGCTGTTCATGGCCGGCGTGGTCCCGGGCCTGCTGATGAGCGCGTGCCTGATGGTGCTGTGCCTGATCTTCGCGAAGAAGCGCGACTACCCCAAGGGCGAAGTCATCCCGCTCAAGCAAGCGCTGAAAATCTGCGCCGACGCGCTGTGGGGCCTGATGGCCATGGTGATCATCCTCGGCGGCATTCTCTCCGGCATCTTCACCGCCACCGAGTCCGCCGCGATCGCGGTGCTGTGGGCGTTCTTCGTGACCATGTTCATCTACCGCGACTACCAATGGAACGAGCTGCCCAAGCTGATGCACCGCACGGTGCGCACCATTTCCATCGTGATGATCCTGATCGCCTTCGCGGCCAGCTTCGGCTACATCATGACCCTGATGCAGATCCCGGCGAAGATCACCACGCTGTTCCTGACCCTGTCGGACAACCGCTACGTGATCCTGATGTGCATCAACGCCATGCTGCTGTTGCTCGGCACGGTGATGGACATGGCGCCGCTGATTCTGATCCTCACGCCGATCCTGCTGCCAGTGGTACTCGGCATCGGCGTCGACCCGGTACACTTCGGCATGATCATGCTGGTCAACCTTGGCATCGGCCTGATCACCCCGCCGGTCGGCGCGGTGCTGTTCGTGGGGGCGGCGGTGGGCAAGGTGAGTATCGAGAAAACCGTGAAGGCGCTGCTGCCGTTTTATGGCGTGCTGTTTTTGGTGTTGATCGCGGTGACTTACATTCCGGCCTTGTCGCTGTGGTTGCCAGGGCTGGTGCTGTGATGCTGATTGAACTGCAAGACCACCTGACCCACCTCACCCTCGCCCCGGCCGTGGGCGGCAGCATCGTCAACTGGCACGTGCGCGCCAGCGGCCAGCCCCTGCTGCGGCCTAGCGATCAAGC
>NZ_JAKNRV010000185.1:0-9951 GCF_023072625.1 Pseudomonas emilianonis | reverse complement strand
GCGCAAGCCGGGACGCTCACCTTCATGGTCGGCGCCACCCCGGAGTTGTTCGCCACCCTGCAACCGGTGCTGGCGCAGATGGGCCGCAACATCGTGCGTTGCGGCGACGTCGGTACCGGCCAGATCGCCAAGATCTGCAACAACCTGCTGCTGGGCATCAGCATGGTCGGCGTCAGCGAAGCCATGGCGCTGGGCGATGCGCTGGGCATCGACACTCAGGTGCTGGCCGGCATCATCAACAGCTCCACCGGGCGCTGCTGGAGTTCCGACACCTACAACCCATGGCCTGGCGTGATCGAAACCGCGCCGTCGTCCCGGGGCTATACCGGCGGTTTTGGCGCCGACCTGATGCTCAAGGATTTGGGCCTGGCCACTGAAGCTGCGCGCCAGGCGCACCAACCGGTGATCCTCGGCGCTGTGGCCCAGCAGTTGTATCAATCGATGAGCCAGCGCGGGGAAGGGGGCAAGGACTTCTCGGCGATCATCAACAGCTACCGCAAGCCCAAATAAACAAACCCTGTGGGAGAGAGCGTGCTCCCTCCCACAGGTTATCGCGGTCAAGCAAACACAAAATACTTACGCACCGTCTCGACCACTTCCCACGTCCCCTTCATCCCCGGCTCCACCACAAAGATATCCCCCGCACGCAAATGGATCGGCTCCAGGCCTTCCGGGGTGATTACGCAGTAGCCTTCCTGGAAATGGCAGTATTCCCACTTCACGTATTCCACGTACCACTTGCCCGGTGTGCAGATCCAGGTGCCCATGATCTTGCTGCCGTCTTCGCTGGTATAGGCGTTGAGGTTGACGGTGTGCGGGTCGCCTTCGAGCTTTTCCCATTTGCAGGCATCCAGGACCGGCAAGGGGTGGGTGTCGCGCAGTACGGTGATGGGCTTGGACATGATGACTCCGAGGCAAGTGAACGAGAGTCGAACCCTATAGCGTCGCAGGCAGGGTCAATGGTCTGAACTCGACATCCGGATGCCCAGAAGCGCAGGGACTGCGATTGTCCGGGAACCGCGAAGTTCATGTGGGAGGGGGCTTGCCCCCGATGGCTGCGGATCAGCTAGCACATGTGTCAACTGAAACACTGCCATCGGGGGCAAGTCGAATCGTCGCACCGCCCCTCCCACATTAATCCTTGGTGGCAGCTCCACGGTGGCTAGGCGACATTTTTGAGCGTAGATAATCCGTTTCCTCGCAGTAAGTGCGAAAGATTCCCCACTTGGCGCAGGAATTCGCAAGAAAATTCACAGCTGGCCCTCGTATCATTCACCTCAGTCACGACCGAGAGCCTTGATATGAACCCAATAAAAACGTGGTGGGACATCAGCCCGCCCCTGAGTACGGCGACCCCGACCTGGCCGGGGGATACACCGTTCCAGGAAGAGCGCGTGTGGCAGTTCGGCCCGGAGTGCCCGGTGAATGTCGGGCGCATTACCTTGTCGCCGCACACCGGCGCCCATGTGGATGCGCCACTGCACTACAGCGCGGACGGCGCGCCGATTGGCGAGGTGTCGTTGGACGTGTACATGGGCCCGTGCCGCGTGTTGCATTGCCTGGACAGCGGCGCACTGGTACAGCCGCAGCAGTTGGACGGGCGTGTGGATAACGTGCCGGAACGTGTGTTGCTGCGCACTTATCCACAAGCGCCGCTGACCGAGTGGGATGCGCACTTCACCGCCATCGCCCCGCAAACCATCGAGCTGCTCGCCAGCCTGGGCGTGCGCCTGATCGGTATCGACACGCCGTCCCTGGACCCGCAGCAGTCCAAGACCATGGATTCTCACAACGCCGTGGCCCGTCATGGCATGGCGATTCTCGAAGGCATCGTGCTCGATGACGTACCGGAGGGCGACTATGAACTGATCGCGCTGCCGCTGCGGTTTGCCCACCTCGATGCCAGCCCGGTCCGCGCAATCCTGCGCCCGCTTGTGGAGCCCGCACGATGAGCCAATGTCCCTTTTCAGAGGATTACCAACCGCCGGAAGAATGGCATAACGCCGAGCTGAACTTTTCCGAGTCCATGAGCTACGGCGACTACCTGGACCTGGGCAAAATCCTCAGCGCCCAGCACCCGCTGTCGCCGGACCACAACGAAATGCTCTTTATCATCCAACACCAGACCTCCGAGCTTTGGATGAAACTGATGCTCCACGAACTCAAGGCCGCCCGCGAACACCTGCGCCTGGGCGAGCTGCCGCCGGCGTTCAAGATGCTGGCGCGGGTGTCGCGGATCTTCGATCAACTGGTACACGCCTGGGCGGTGCTGGCGACCATGACCCCGTCGGAGTACAAGGCGATTCGTCCGTTCCTCGGCCAGTCGTCGGGGTTCCAGTCGTTCCAGTACCGTGAGATCGAATTCATCCTCGGCAACAAAAGCCCGGCGCTGTTGCGGCCTCACGCCCATCGCCCGCAATTGTTGCAAGAACTGCAGGTGGCAATCGCCACGCCGTCGCTGTACGACGAGGCGATCAACCTGATGGCCAAGGCCGGTTTGGCGATCGACCCGCAACGCGCCGAACGCGACCCGACGGCGGCGACGGTTCACGATGCGTCCGTGGAAGCGGCGTGGCGCGAGGTCTACCGCGACCCGAGCCGTTATTGGGACCTGTACCAGTTGGCCGAAAAGTTTATCGACCTGGAAGACTCCTTCCGCCAATGGCGCTTTCGCCATGTGACCACGGTGGAGCGGATCATCGGCTTCCAGCCCGGCACCGGCGGCACCGAGGGCGTGGGTTACCTGCGCAAGATGCTCGACACGGTGCTGTTCCCCGAGCTGTGGCGAGTGCGTTCCACGCTGTAAACAAAAAGCCCCGGATCACCGGGGCTTTTCATTTTGGAATGCAATCAAAAATGTGGGAGGGGGCTTGCCCCCTCCCACAGGGGTATTACTGCGCGGCGGCTACCGCTTTCGCCTTACTGACGCGCAACCGGTAGGCAATGTAGATAACCCCCACCCAAACCGGCATCGCATACACCGAATCGCGAATGCCCGGGATCGCGAGCATTACGCTGATGATCATCAGCATGAACGCCAGGCACAGGTAGTTGCTGAACGGAAACCAGAAGGTCTTGAACGACGGCACCACGCCTTGCTCGCCCATGGCTTTGCGGAACTTGATGTGAGTCAGGCTGATCAGCGCCCAGTTGATCATCAACGAAGCGACCACCAGGGCGAACAGCAACTCCAGCGCACTGTGCGGCGCGACGTAGTTGACCACCACGCACAGCAGCGTCACCAGCGCCGAAATCGCCAGGGCGCGCAGCGGCACGCCTTGCTTGTTGAGCTTCATCAGCGCCTTCGGTGCATCACCTTGCTCGGCCAGGCCGAACAGCATGCGGCTGTTGCAGTACACGCCGCTGTTGTACACCGACAGCGCCGCGGTCAGCACCACGAAGTTGAGGATGTGCGCGGCGGTGTCGTTACCGATCAGCGAGAAGATCTGCACGAACGGGCTGCCGCTGTAGGCATCGCCCGAGGCGCCGAGGGTTTGCAGCAGTTGATCCCATGGGTACAACGACAGCAGCACCGTCAGTGCGCCGACGTAGAAAATCAGGATGCGGTACACCACCTGGTTGATCGCTTTCGGGATCACTTTGCGCGGCTCGCTGGCCTCGGCGGCGGTGATGCCCACCAGCTCCAGGCCACCGAACGAGAACATGATGAACGCCATCGACATCAACAACCCCATGCCGCCATTCGGGAAGAAACCGCCGTGGCTCCACAGGTTGCTGATCGACGCTTGCGGGCCGCCGGTGCCGCTGAACAGCAGGTAGCAGCCGAGCACGATCATGCCGACAATCGCCACCACCTTGATAATCGCGAACCAGAACTCGGTCTCGCCGAAGAACTTCACGTTCAGGGTGTTGATCAGGTTCACCGCGACAAAGAACACCAGCGCGCTGACCCAGGTCGGAATTTCCGGCCACCAGAACTGGATGTACTTGCCTACGGCCGTCAGCTCGGCCATACCCACCAGCACGTAGAGCACCCAGTAGTTCCAGCCCGCCAGGAAGCCCGCGTAACCGCCCCAGTATTTGTGCGCAAAGTGGCTGAACGAACCGGCCACCGGCTCCTCGACGATCATCTCGCCGAGCTGGCGCATGATCAGGAACGCGATAAAACCGGCAATCGCATAGCCGAGGATCATCGACGGCCCCGCCGACTTGAGCACCCCGGCCGAGCCGAGGAACAGCCCCGTACCGATCGCACCGCCCAAGGCAATCAGCTGAATATGCCGGTTTTTCAGGCCACGCTTGAGGCCTACCGGGTTAACCATGTCATCCGCCATTAACATTCCCTTCTACTTGTTTTTCTCGGGGTTGATTGCACGCCGCGCCCAACCCCTCAGAAGTGCTGAGGGGTCAGATATTACTCTGCGTGAACTTTTCGTAATACAGCTGAACGCCATCAAGTGCCTGATCCGCCAGCCATTGCTGGATGGACTCGACCATCGGAGGGGGCCCGCACACGTACATATCGGCCGAACTGTCCCGCCATTCGGCCAGGTTGAAATGCTCGGTGAGGTAGCCGCGCTTGCCGGGCCATGTGGGCGGCGGGTCGCTCAGTACTTCGGTGTAGCGAAAATCCGCGAGCGTGGACGCATAACCCTCGATGCGCGCCGCTTCGCACAGGTCCTCGGCGCCGCGGACGCCGTAGTACAGGTGTACCGGCCGCTCGCAGGCGTTGGTCGCCAGTTCGTCGAGCATGCCCAGTAACGCCGATAACCCGGTGCCGCCAGCGACCAGCACCAGCGGTCGGCTGACGTGGCGCAGGTAGAACGCCCCCAGCGGCGCGTCCATCAGCAACTGATCGCCGACCTGGCAACGTTCGCGCAGGTAGTTGCTCATCACCCCGTCGGGCAGCAGGCGGATCAGAAACCGCAGCTGATTGCCCGGCCGGTTGGCGAAGGAGTACGAGCGCCAGCTGTCGGTGCCAGGAACCGCCAGGCGGGCGTATTGGCCCGGCAGAAAGTCCAGCGCCTGGTCCAGTTGCACCTGCAGGATCGCGGTGCTGGTCGAGACCTGCTGCACCTCACTCACCGTGCCGCGCACCTGCACCGGCCCCGGTGCGTTGCACAGGCTGGAATCGAAGTCGAAGTAGAACGTCGCATCCGACTTCACCCGGGTCTGGCAACTGAGCATCTTGCGTTGTTGCAGGTCGCGGCTGGAGAGGGCGTCCTCGTCCACATAGTCCTGGCTGTATTCGCCGCTCTCGCAGCGGCCCTGACAGGTACCACACACGCCTTCTCGGCAATCCAGCGGAATCTTGATGCCGTTGCGCAGGGCCGCATCCAGCAGGATTTCATGCGCGCCCACCGGGAAAAACAGGGTCTTGCCGTCGGCAAAACTGAAGGCCACTTTGTGATTCATCCACATGACTCCGCGTATACATGACAAGTGTGATGGGCTTGATCAAAGGTGATAGAAATCCAGCACCGAGTTGATGGTGTCGTTGAGCAACAACGCGTGCTTGCGGGTGATCAGCCAACTGTCGCCATGGGGCTTGAGACGATAGGTCGCGTGGCCGTAGAACTGCTCCGACGTGGCCAGGCGATAGAACAGCGTGTGCCAGTTCAAGCGCACCTCCAGCGTGCCGTCCGCCTGCTCGGCGATGCGCACGTTGTGGATCAGGTGCAAGGTGCGCGGCATCGGCGTGGCCGACGCCGCCTTGCCGGTGCGCAGGCGGAACACGCGGTCTTCCAGGCCCGTGCGGTTGGCGTAATAGATCAGCGACATTTCGCGCTTGGGGTCGCGGGTGTAGACGTGTTCGGAGTCCCATTGCGGCAGGTGGAACTCGCTCTGCGGGTCGAACAACTGCACGTAGGCGTCCCAGTCCTGGGCGTCGCACAGCTCGGATTTGCGATAGAAAAACTGCTCGATCCGGTACTGCAATGGCGCATTCATCATTCCACCTCCCGCAGCTTCAGCGCGCGTTGGTCGAGGCCGTTGAGCAGGAACTGCTGCCAGTTGCGGTGCTGGTTGACGTACAGGCCTTCGTGGGTGAACTCGGTGCCGGTCATGGCGGGCTGGATGCCGAGGGCTTCGCTGTTCGGCGTCGGCCCGGTGGCCCAGCGGTGGCTGCCGCGTGAGATATCGCTCCAGCGCTCCAGGCGACCCTGGAAACCGCGCTGGGCCTCGCGAAACTCCACCAGGTCGTCCGGCGTGCCCATGCCCGAGACGTTGAAGAAGTCCTCGAACTGGCGGATGCGGTTTTCCCGGTCGGCGTCGGACTCGTGTTTCACCCCTAGGCACTGGCTGATGATCTCGGTCTTGTTCCACGCCAACGGGCGGATGATGCGCAACTGCGAGCTGATCTGGTCGAGGAAGAACAGGCTTGGGTAGATGTTCAGGTTGCGCAGGCGGTGCATCATCCACTCGGCTTTTGGCTGGCCGTGTTCTGCCACCAGGCGCGGCATGATGGTGGCGTAGCCGGAACGCACCGTGGGGTTGGGCATGTCGCTGAACAGCAGGCTGTGGCCATTGTTGAAGGCGAACCAGCCGTCGTCGGTATTCGCGTCGCCGGCGCCGAGTTTGCTGTAGTCCAGCGTCGCGCCGGCCGCAGTGCCATTGGCGGTATTGACCTGCTGGCGGTGCTGCACCGTGGCCACATAGTTGTAGTGGACGGTGCTGACGTGATAACCGTCCAGGCCGTTTTCGTTCTGCAGCTTCCAGTTGCCGTCGTAGGTGTACGCGGACTTGCCCGGCAGCACCTCCAGCTCACCGGTGGCGGACTGGGCGACCATCATGTCGAAGAACACTTTGGCGTCGCCGAGAAAGTCTTCCAGGCTGTCGGTGCCGTTCACGTCCAGGCTGATGAATACAAAGCCCTTGTAGCTGTCGATGCGTGCTTTTTTCAGGCCGCGCGTGGCCTTGTCGAAACCTTCCGGGTATTCCCCCGGTGCCTTGACCTTCACCAGCCGGCCGTCGCTCTTGTAGCACCAGGCGTGGAACGGGCAGGTGAAGGTCGACTGGTTGCCCTTGCCGACGCGGGTGAGGGTGGTGCCGCGATGCTGGCAGGCGTTGACCAGCGCGTTGAGTTGGCCGTCGCCGTCGCGGGTGATGATCATCGGCTGGCGCCCGGCGCGCATCGTCACGAAATCGTGGTTATTCGCCAGTTCGCTTTCGTGGCAGGCGTAGATCCAGTTTTTCTCGAAGATCAGTTCCATCTCCAGGTCGAACAGTTGCGGCTCGGTGAACATGTCGCGGGCGATGCGGAACACTTCATCGGCGGGGCGAAAATCCAGGCAGCTGTCGATGAAGCTTTTCCATTGCTCGACGCTTCTTGCACCACTCATGGGACGCACCTTTTGATAATGGCTGAACGGGTAAGCCATTTAGAGGCTGCACCGAGGCGGCGGGCTATCCGCTTAATGGGCGAAGGCGGGCCGGATAGTTGGGCAGCAAATACCCACGCCGGTGCAGGGCGGTGACGCGATGCGCTACTGTCATGCAGGGCGGTGCGCGCAGAAGGCGGTGGTTTATCCACATAGTCGAGCGTTGCTATCCACCCAGCAGCGAGACTGCCGCCGTGGCGCAGAACTTGCTGTCGATCTGTCACGACGCGCCGCCAGAGCGCGCAACCGCCTAACCGCCGTGGGTGCAGCCTGATGAGTAGTCATACACGCGATATCCGTATCGAACGCTTCGACCTGGAGGGCGCCCGCAGCTGGATGTCCGGCATCTGCGGGCCGCACCGCCTGGAGACGGCCACGCCCGAGCGCCTGCGTTTCCATCACAGCGCCAACGTGTTCAAGTCCCGCGCCACCACCCTGGGTGTGATCGAATACGGCACCGACGTGACCATCGACATCGAGGACGCCGAGCACTTCAGCAGCTACAGCCTGAGCCTGCCGCTGGTGGGCGAGCAGGAGTTGAGCAAGAACGGCGAGCGCCTGAGTTCCAACCGCGATCAAGGCGTGATCATCTCGCCCAATGAGCACCAGGTGCTGGCGATTTCCGGCGATTGCCGCAAGTTGCAGGTGGTGATTACCCGCGCGGCGATGAACGAGTCGCTGGAAGGGCTGCTGCAACGGCCGATTGAGGCGCCGCTGCGTTTCGAGTCGGTAATGGATGCGGTGGACGGTGCCCCGGCCTCGTGGTGGCGCATGGCGCGTTATTTCATCGCGGAGCTTGCGCGCAGCAGCGAGTTGTACGAGCAGGCGGCGTTTACCCGCGACCTGGAAAGCTCGCTGATCAAGGGCCTGATCCTCGCCCAGCCGAATAACTATTCAGAGGAACTGCGCGACGTACTCGGCGTGAAACTGCCGCACTACTTGATCCGCGCCCGCCAATACATTCACGACAACGCCCGCGAAGCGGTGCATCTGGAAGACCTGGAAGCCGCCGCCGGGGTCTCGCGGTTCAAGCTGTTCGATGCGTTTCGCAAATACTTCGCGCTGTCGCCGATGGCTTACCTGAAAAAGTATCGGCTAGGGGCGGTGCGCCAGGAGATCCTCGAACACGGCTCAACCCGCACCATCTCCGAGATTGCCCTGGGCTGGGGGTTTACGCACCTGGGGCGGTTCTCGGCGGAGTATCGCAAGCTGTTCGATGAGTCGCCGAGCCAGACTCTACAGCGCAACCGCCTGCGCACTGTCTAAAAAACACCGCAGATCAAATGTGGGAGGGGGCTTGCCCCCCCTCCCACATTTGATCACCAGTGCCTGGGAGATTTCAGATCAGTTCTTCCACCAGTTGCAAGCAATGTCGCAGCCCCGGCGACTGATCATTCACCCTCCGGCTGAGAATAATCGGCGAGGTCGCGGTGGCTTCCACCACCGGCGTGTAGCCGATGTCCGCGCGATGCAGCACCTGCACCGACGCCGGCACCAGCGTCACGCCCATGCCCGCGCCGACCAGGCCGATGGCGGTCTGCAATTCGTTGGTCCATTGCACCACCTTGAGGCTCAAGCCGTGGGCGTCGAACAGCGCGATCACATGGTCGGCATAGCTGGGCCGTGGGTTGCCGGGGTAGAGCACGAACGGCTCGGCGGCCAGTTGGGCGAGGGTGGCGGGCGCGTTCAGCAAGGCGTGACCGGCGGGCAGCACCGCGACCAGGCGATCCTCCACCAGCACGCGCTGGACGATGGCCGGGTCATCGATGCGAATCCGCCCGAAGCCCACATCAATGCGCCCGGCCTTGAGCGCTTCGACTTGTTGCAAGGTGGTCATTTCCGACAGCCCCAGCTCCAGCTCCAGCGCTTCATGGTTGCGCAGCCGACGAATCAGTTCGGGCAGCACGCCATACAAGGTCGACGGCGCAAAGCCGATGCCCAGCCAGGTCTTCTCGCCCTGGCCAATACGCCGGGTGGTGTCGCAGACCTTGCCCAACTGCTCCAGCAGCACGTTGGCGTGCTCATAGAAAAACCGCCCGGCCTCGGTCAGCCGCAGCGGACGGCCGCGCTCCAGCAGTATCACGCCCAATTCATCCTCCAATTGCTGGATCTGCCGGCTCAACGGCGGCTGGGCGATGTGCAGGCGTTCGGCGGCGCGGGTGAAGTTGAGGGTTTCGCCCAGCACCTGGAAATAGCGCAGATGTCGCAGTTCCATGACAGCTCCTTTGATACCTTGAAGGTATTGTGCGAGACCAATTCTATATTGGAACCCTTGAAAAATGCGGCACAGAATCGGCTCAAATCTATAAAGAACCCAACGGGTATAGCCATGCCGATTTGCGCCATCGAGTCGATCGAGACCATCATCGTCGACCTCCCCACCATCCGCCCGCACAAGCTGGCGATGCACACGATGCAAAACCAGACCCTGGTGATCATCCGCCTACGTTGCGCCGACGGCATTGAAGGCATCGGCGAAGCCACCACCACTCGATCGGCCTTCCAGCTGAAAACCCGAAAATATTGTTCAAAAAACCATCAATCCCGGTATGATCGCGCGCCCGGATACCGCCCCACCTTGGAACCCTGATGAAGCCTCAACTGATCGCCG
>NZ_JAKNRV010000184.1:0-10026 GCF_023072625.1 Pseudomonas emilianonis | reverse complement strand
CGCGCGATGTCACGCTCGGCGCCGCGCAGCAGGGGCAGGGTGGCGTCCGCCAGTTGCAACAGGCGTAAGCCGGCGCTGGTGAAACGCACGGGTTTGGTCTTGCGCACGAACAACTGCATGCCCAAGCGCTCTTCCAGCTCTTTGAACTGGTGGGACAGGGCGGACTGGGTCAAGTGCAGGCGTTCAGCGGCTTCGACCAGGCTGTCGGCTTCGCGCAAGGCGTGCAGGGTTTTCAGGTGGCGGATTTCCAGCACCGTGGCCTCCATGAGCAATATTGATGAACAATTCGAATGGGGTGAGTTTGTCTCATGTTGCTCGGGCTGTCGACAGACAGGCCAAGGGCGCGGTGTTCATATCCAGCCATACATTGCGAAAAGGCGCTGACCCGGAGCCCTGGCGGATGAGGCGTGGGCGGACATAGTCAATTACGCATTTCTTATTTCACCGTAGGGGGGAGTGGGTATTTTGGCGCGAGACTCGTCCCGAAGGGCACTTCATGCGTCGTTGGGACGACACCGTATTTCCACGCCAAGGATGTGCCCCATGACCGCTAGCAACGCTGCAAGTCCCTTCATCCCTCGCCTGTACCCTGCGGCAGCGCCAGCCAATCCGGCGCCTGCGCCAGCCGCATTTGCGACAACTTCGCTGGGCAGTACCGGCGCCGTATTGGCGCCTATCGGCGCCGAGCCCAGCGCCATTGCCGATGTGCAACCCCTTCCCACCGCCACCCACCTCGCCGCCCACGCTGTCAGCAGCCAGTTCGCGACACGGCCCGGCGTGCGCTCGGTCGTCAGGGAAATGCTCGGCGAGGCGATCAAAAGCCTGTATCCCACGCTGGAACTCGACGTAGCTCAGACCTCGGTGGCAGAGCCCATCGCGCAAAACCCGGTTCAATACCGATTGACCCCGCTGTTGGATGTCGCCCTCAACCACCTGGCCGCCGGGGCCGAAATCGATTTCACCGACAAGTACTCATGGCCGCAGAAACTGGTCAAACACGGCACAGGCACCACCCTCAGGGTTCCGCACCCATCAGGCGACCGGCGCGACGATATCGACATGTCGGCGATCGAACTGGTGATTCGCAGCCTTCGGCCCAGCCTCAGAGACGGTTTTGCACGGGCCTTGACGCGCTATTGGGGGCAAAGTGCCGGCGGCGCCACCGGCCCTGACGCAGGCAATCGCTGGTTGTGGCTCAGTGGCATGCTCAGCGACAGCCTGCGCAGTGCGTCGCTGAAACAGCCCGGCCTCACGGATGCGCAACGCGCCACGCTTGATCAGGTGGTTGCCTGGCCCGAGCGTGCGCAACGCGTGAGTGCCAAAGGCGACGACGCGGCGCGGGTTTTCGTGCTTGACTCCACCGTCCGTTACAGTGGCGGTTCGTCCACGCAGCTCAGTCCCGATCTGCTGATCACCCGCCAGATCGGCGGCAGCACCCAGGTCCTGCATGCCGCTGCCAACGGCCTGATTACCCCTTACGACTCGGTGGAAGCCTTCGGCAAGGCATGGGGCGAGACGCTGGAGAACGACTTCGTCTTCGACAATTTGACCTGGAAGCGTCAGGAGCCGGACGCGAATATCTTCGATACGCAAGCGGGCATCATTCTAAATAACCAGTTGCAGGCGATAGACGCCATCGAGCTGCCTGAAGCCGGCGGCCTCAACGCTCTGGAGCAGCGCTTTTCCCTGGTCAGCGATCCGAGCCCGTGGTTTGTCGGCGCCTATGCCCCGGATTCCGAGGAACTGGCGCGGCTGCAGAAAAAACTGCCGCAGTGGATGCGCAATGCCGACCCGGCCGATCGCTTTGCCTATCACCGACACGCCCTGGAACTGGCCAGCGATGTACAGCGCAATCACGGCCGAAACTTTTTTTCGGACATCCCCGATATTCGCGCCTATACCCAGCAACAGCTTCAAGCGCAGTTGGAGAACACCGGGTTTCTCGCGGACCACCTGGAAGTCACCTTCAAGGTGCCGGTCGGCACGCTGGGCGGCGGCTATATCGAACGCGTCACGATGAGCCTGACCGACATGGCCTTGCGCAATCTGGCCGGGTTGCCCAAGGGCGAAATGGAAGTGCGTCACTTCGGTCAACTGATCACCGACCCCGCAATGCCCCAGCGCTTGAAAGACATCGTCCAGCAGGTGGACATCGGCAAAAACTACCCCGCGTTGCTGCACACCCACCTGCTTGGCGACAGCGATGAAGCACGTCGGCGCAGCGCCTTGTTTGCCCAACAAGTCCCGCTCCAGCTCGCCATGCAGGCGCTGGAACTCAAGCTCAAGGGCGAAGCGGGCATCACCGCGCGTGGCTATCAGTATGTGGCGGCGGTGCTGAGCCCTGGCGCCGGGGCAAAACAGGTCGATGGGCAAGACATCGTCATTCGCCCCCTGGCGTTTTTACGCAAGCCCGGCGCGACACCCGATGTCGTCCAGAACATGTTTGTCATCGAGCCGGCCGATTCGGTTGTCGGCCCGCACATTCTCTACCGTCCGATGTTGTCCCCGGCGTTGCAGGCATTTACGACCCGCCAAGCGCTGCTGGAGGCGGTGCAACAGCCCGGCCCTTTGCAGCAAAGCGTGCTGGCCTGGTTGCCCGACGACAGGACTCGTGCGGTGTACGGCAATGGCGGGTTCAAGACACCGAATATTGCCCGCTACAGCGTCTTTAACGAGTTCGATCCGCCTGCCCAACCGGCACCGACGGCGCTGGCCGTGGACGGCTATGACGCCGCGCGCACATTACGCGAGGACCTGGAGCAAGGGCGCCTGATGCAGCACTTGTACCAGAGCAATACGCACAGCCTGGTGAGCCTGGCCGAGGGGCAATCGGTATCGGACGCGCAAAGCCGCTGGGCCTCTTTCAAGGAACTGGGCGGGTTGCTGTTCAACACGCTGTTACCCGTGTTGCGCGGGCCAGGGGCGATGGCGGGGTGGTTGTTGCAGTTGGCCGGCAGCGAGGACGACATCCGCAAACTGTCCAACCCGACCGCCCAGGACGACAGCACGGCTACCGTGGTGGACCTGCTGCTCAATATGGGCATGGTGTTGACCCATTCTGCGCCTGCAGACGCCGCGCAGCCGCTGGTGACGCTCGACGCGCTCAAAGCCATCCCGCAAAACAATGGGCCGACGCGTCGCGTGCCGGGCCAGACGCCGAGCGCTCATCGCACGACCATCCGCCAAAGCAGCGTGGAGCCAACTGCCGGTGTCGTCGGCGATAACGCGACCGTGCTCGATTTTGCGTTCTCCAGCCCACGCCGGTTGACCGCCGGCCAGCTCGCGCAGATCGAGTCATTCCGGGTGCCCGCGCCGGCCGATGTCGGTGCCGCGATTGCCGAGGGGCAAAAAAGGGGGTTGTACCTGAGCCAGGGCCGACTGTACGCCAACATCGACAATCAGTGGTTCCGGGTGGCCAACGACTTGGACGGGGTGTTCATCATCGACGAGAACAACCGGGCGCGTACCGGCCCGCCGATCAGGCGTGACGCACAGGGGCGCTGGAGTTTCGACAGCAGCCCAAGGTTGCGCGGTGGCATGCCGCGCAAAAGTGGCGTCGCCGAGCGGGTTAAACAAAATACGCAGGCGAAACAGGCGCGAGGGGAGCAGTTCAGTCAGGCCGTCGAGGCTGCGTTGGTGCTCGATGGGCCAAGGGTCGATGCGCATAACCAGCTTGTCGTGACCATCACCGATTACCACAATGCCCGCAAGAAACTGCGCACGCTGTGGGGGCTGTCCACCACCGGCGAGCATCAACAGCGCTTCCTCACGCCCTATTTGACGCAGTTGGAACTCACGAAAAACCTCAGGCAGACAATCGACCAGCAGTTCGTGCAACTCAAGCAAAGCACTCAGGCGCACAGTGCGGCGGTTCAGACAGCCATTGACAGTCTGGCGCCGAAAAAACTGGGCGCAGTGGACGATCTCTCCGAAGAAAAACAGGCGCGCTCCAATCTCTACGGCGCAGTACTCGACAACTACCGTCAAATCGAACAGTTCTATAGAGCGCTGGCCGAAGACAGCAATCAACACGTGCCCAGCGGACGGTCAATGGCGGAGGTGGTGAGCGAGGCGAGGACAGGCTCCAAAAGCGCCTATATCGAGCTGATGGACAACTTCGGCAGGGTCTACCATGACTTGGAAAACGTGCGGGAAGCCGCCCTGGTCTCTGCCGCCGTGCTGGAAAAATGGACGAACGATTCGTCGTTCGGCAAAACCAAGGCCGAGCACTTCCTCAAGCTGCAAGATAAACAGCCGCCTGCGATTATTGCCCTGCGCATGAAGCTGACCACCCTGTCCAACCTCAAAGAGCTGAGCCTCGACCGTTATGCCCGAACGACTGACCCGGTGGAGTCGTTTTACCTGCAGCGCTTGAGCTCAACCAACCTGATCCCCGTCTACAGGGCTCACCTGGACCTGCGGCAGTACAGCGGTTACAGCTTGAGCGAACGCAAAGCGACGCTGGAAACCATCATCGGCACGTACCAGCGAGAGCTCAGCGACAGCCTGGCGATACAGGACGCGAATCCCAGCCTTCAGCGCGCCGAGTATCAGCAGCTGTTTGCCGAACGCCTACGCGATGTTATCAACGATGCCCAAACCGACCTGGCCGAAGTGATTCGCGAGGAACAAGCGCTGGTGCCTGTCGCCGTCGCGCGTATCGATCAGCAACAAAAGCCGGTGGGCCAGCGAACGTTCAAAACCCGCGACAAGGAAACCTTGATCGGCACCGCGCGTCCTCACGCGGCAGGCGCCAGCGTCATCATTGATGTACTGGACCCGCAATCCGGCCAGCCGGTCGCCAGTTACAGCGAACACCCCAGCGACGGCGAGTGGGTCAAGATCGTTCCCGCGCAACCTGCACGGCCCGCGCAGTCGCCCAAGTCGCTTTCAACGCTTAAATCCGACGCCAGAAAACTGCTCGAAGAAAGCGCCGGCATTGAGCGAACGATCGAGTTCCAGAAACGCAAACTCAACGACCCGCAACGCCGCGAGGGCGTCAACCCGCTGGACTGGAACGACATGCTGCAAGCCCAGGCCGAGCGGCTTCAGGCGACCGCCCTGCAAGCCGAAACCAACCAGAGTGGCAGGCCCGAAACCGCACAGTTGGTCAACCAGTGGCGCACAGCGGCGGACGAACTGCTCAACAAGGCTCGGCAACATTGCGCCGATGGCTACAAGCTCCTGCCGCCCAAGCCGGAAAATATCGATTACCTGTGGAAGCACGGGTTCGTCGATATCAACCTGGTCCAGCGAGACACCGCGACCAAAAGCGGCGATGTCTTCACCGAATATGCCGTGCGTGAAAAAGGCAAAGTCGACGTCTTGTGGTATGCCCATTTCCACTACCCGGCCAAAGGTTCGCCGCGCAACCTCTACACGGCGGCGCATCTGAAGATCCCGTCGCAGCGCACCAAGACCCAGAAAGACCTGGTGGCCGAGGCGGGAAACAACCGCGTTGTGGAACAGATCGTCAGGGCACGGATAGGCTCGCCGCTGGATGAAAAACTGTTTTTGAAACTGTGACTGAACCGCTCTGATGAACAGCCGCAGCTCACGTTTTGTGGTTATTGGGCAACCCCTAGCGACCGGATATGCGGCAACGCGGCGGACTGCCTGCCAATGTCGGAAAACGGCAGCGACGGGTCGTCGGCATGGGTCAAATAGCGGTGCTCCGGCAGTTTCAGATGGGCCTTTTCGAACTCGTCGAAGGTTGCCGTGCGGCGGTTGTAATGAAAGTGCGCATACCAAAGGGCGCGCGCTGGGGTGGCAGTCAGGTCCCAGACTTCATATTCCTGCATGAAGTCGCGATGCCCGTTCGCACGCCTCGCCAGTTCGGTCATCGACGCGGTTCGACGCACCTCGACCACGTGATGCCTGACCAGGTCATCGAGCATGCCGTCGGTGGGTTTGCGGCTGGCCAATGATTGTCGGGTGCGCAGGGCGCGGCCGGCGGCGGTCAGTTCGGTAGAGGTCTTGCGTAATTGCGAGAGGCTCGGTTCTTCGGGGTCAAGGCGCGCGATGCGGTTTGAGCGCAGGGTGAGTTCGGCGGCTTCGCTGACCAGCATGTGTTCAAGGTCCACCGGCAACATGCCCTGCCGGGCATAGGCTTCAACTTTGGCCTGGTACGCCGGCACGGCACGCAGGCGGTTCTTGGCTTCGCTCACCATCACCGACTTCACGTTTGCCTCAGGTGGGAACTCCACGGGCGGTGCCGGTTGGCGCTGGGCCCGACCGTTTGGCCGTTGCTCCCAGGTCTCGGTGTGGCCGCTGAGGTTGTCGATGGTATAGCGCGTGGTGTTGGTGCGTGGGTCGGTGCTTTTTATGCCGATCAGCAGCCGGTTGTCGTCGCTTTCAAACACTGTTCCTTGTGGTTCGTCGGGCTGCGGGCGCCGCAGGCGAGGTGTTGTGCCGATACGGTTGCGGGCCAGTTGAATCATGCGCTCGAGGTTGTTCAGCAAGGCGTCCAGGTTTTCCAGGTCAAAATGTTGCGGGTAGCCTGCGCTCAAGGTTTTAGCGCTGAGGCTGAAGCGCGTATAGGCATCGATACATTCGTTGAGGATTCGCGTGCGCTGGCTAACGGTGGTGGGGGTTTTGGTCAGTGCGAAATGCGTGTTCAGGGCCAGGTGGGCGTCGAGATAGACGCGATTGACCTCACTTTGCAAGTACAACCAGGAAGGATCGGTGACGTGATCGTAGCGGTTGAACGTATCGATGCTGTGGACGGTGCGCAGGTGCGTGCGAAACCCTTCATCGTAGAGCTCGTTCCAGCGCGCCGAGTCATCGCGAGCCTCGCCCACCATCGTGCGCGTGTTGTGCAGGTCCGCGTCGATCTGTTGCGCGGTCCTGCGTGTGCTTCTGCCCTGGAGGCGCAAATCGGCCTCCAGCGCTACAAGGTTGATCTGGCTGCTCCATTCGTTCATGACCCGGAAGATGCGGTCGATCCGGTCGAGTGCCTGCACGATTTTCTGGCTGAGACCTTTGCGGGTTTGCAGAAACTGCAGAATGGCGGCGGGTCGTGCCGGCGGCACCTGGATGCCAGCGAATTGCTCGGTCAACTCTTGCAGAGCTGCCGCGGCGACTTTCAAGCGCTCCACGGTTCTGCTGGTGACAATCAAGGCGGCGCGGCTTTGCATGCCTTTGAGGACCAGGTGCTCTCTGCTGGGGGTAAAGGCGATCACGTCCTGGATCGCGTTGGCCTGCTGAATCGCCAGCTCGATGTCCTTGGTGTAGGCCTGATCGAGGGTCGGCTGTAATGTCTTGCGGGTGGTGAAATCGCTTTGGTTGGACAGGTGTTGCAGGTTGTTGGTCGCGGCCAGTTGAGCGTCGAGCCGGCTGCTCAGCGTATTGATCGCATCGTCGAGCGCCAGTTGGCGGCGCACGACATGATCGGTCCACCAGATCGGCAACCGTTGTCGAATAGCCATCGGCCAGAGCGGGTCGAGGGTGTCTGCCAGGTGCCCGAGCACGCCGCCGCCGCCGGCCAAACCACCCGGTTGCGCGGTGCCGTAGACCCCGAAGTGGGTGTCCCACTCGCCCGCTTCATCCAGGGCAATCGGCTGTTTATATTTTTTCAGCGAGTTGCCGGCCAAGCGCCAATGCCCGTTCTGCAGTTCGACCTGGTAGACGTTGTCCTGACGCACAATAAAATAGCCGTCTGCATGCCGATAGACGTTGCGATACACGCCGTGGATCGCAGGGGGCAGGTGGCCCAGGGCGATCTCCTTATCGTACTCATACCCGCTGAAGCGCTCTGCGATGCGGCGCGCCTTGCGGCTCATGGGCGGTTGCAGGTAGCGGCCGCCCTTGAAGGCGTTGCGCAACTGGCGCGCCCGGGTACGCACGCGCGCCGCATTGGGCGTGATCAGCACCCCGCCGGCCACATCCACGCCGGCGTCGATCAACGATTGCAGGACTTGGGTGATGTCGTGCAGGCCCTGGACATGATCACCGCGTCTGAACGCATCCACCGCGTCATTGGCGCTGACCCAGCCATCGTAAAGGCCGATCACCGTACCCACCACGGGGACCACACCGAGCGCCATCTTGATATAGCTGAAAGCCTGCACGCCTTTCATGGCGTAGCGTTCCAGGTACAGGTCGCTGTTGGAGCGGGAACTGGCGTGGTGGGCTTCCTTGACGCGGCCCATGTGGGCGTTGAGCAAATGGCCGGCCAGCGACGTGGTGACGGGCCAGGGGCTGCCGACGCCGATCAGTGTGTCGAAATGCCGGAGCACCGCTTGATTGATCCGGCTGACGTGGTTGGCCACGTTGCCCAGCAAGGCGCGGCCGGCCAGGTAATTGACCATCGAGCTGTTCAGGCACAGGTGGAACAGTGCCAGTCGGGCGGCTTCAAGATGGGTGTAGCTGCGCAGGGAGTGACCGTCGGGGATTTCAGGCAGATAGAGCAGGGTGAACCCGGAGTTTTTCTGACGGATGAAGGTGATGCCGGACAAGGTGCTTGAGCCGTCCTGGGTATCTGGCCCGCCGACACTGAGGTAGGCGGGGAGTAACTCGATATCGTTGCCATCGGCCCGCCAGGCCTGGGCGGTGGTGGCATTTATGGCGATGTTGAAGGTATTCAGTTCGCTGGCATTGATGTGCTTTTGCAGGAACGCCAGGCGCCCCTGGAGCGTGAGCATCTGGCGATGAGGTTCGAGCAGGCATTCGAGGCGATGATCACGGCTGAAGTACGCTTCGCGATCCGAACCTTGGTAGGTCTCGACGATCAGGTTTTCATACGCTTGGGCCAGGTCCAGCTCCGGCACCAGCGTGCGCAGGTAGTTGACGCTAAGCCCGGCCGTGAGTGCCTGGCCTTCCGTGGCGTCCTCGGTGTTGACCTCGACCTTCATGAACGACAACCGCTCGGAGATCGGTGTATCGATGTTGCTCAGCGCCAGCTCTTCCAGGGCCATTTTGACCCGAGTGGCGCTGGGGACCAGCACGGTCTTGGTCGGAGTGCCCGGTGCGCCGGCGGCTGCGACGAAATGCTGTTGGCGGGTGACGGATTCGGGCACGTCGAGCTGAACGCTGAACGGGTGTTTGAGCGAGAAGTCCCGGGACAGTCGTGCGTGCAGGCGTTTTTTGCAAAAGCTGCTGATCAGCGGCAGCTTCAGGTTCAAGGCCTCGTCGGCGCGCTGGAACGCCAGGATGTAGCGCTCCAGCAGGGTCTTGAGTTCGGCCCTGTCGGCTGGCGAAACCTGGCCGAGCCAGACCGGCAGTTGCGCGGCCAGTGCGCCGCTCTGGTTCTGCTCCAGAAGCTGCGCGTAGGCCAGTTCGCGCACGGCGTGGGTCGGTACGCCGAGTTCCTCGATCGCTTGCACGCGCAGGGGTTCCAGTTCCCTGGCTTGACGCTCGGTGTCGTCCGGGGCGCGCCGAAGCATCTCTTCAATCTGGGTGACCCAGCCATCGAGTTGCACGGTGAGGCTGTAGTCGAGCGGGGTCTGATTGAGCAGGGCCAGTTCTACGGACGAGGCGCCAGGCGGCGTCACGCCGAGCCACCGTTCAAGCGCCTGGAGCGAGTCGAAGTGCTGCAGCCCGCCCTGGCTGCCCGGCCAATACAGCAACAGGTCCTGGGGCGTTGACGCATCGCGCAGCGCCGCTTCCAGGGTGATGAGCAGCACGCCGTCCAGCTCTTTGCGCTGGGTGTTGGTTGCGCCGTTGCTGCGGTCGCTGATCGACAGCGTCAAGGTCGCCACCGACACGTTGAGTTCGGGATTTTGCGCGTTAAGCGGGTCGAAGGCGGCCAGGAGCATGTCGTGCCCGGCCTGGGTGATCTGGTTGAGTTGACGTTGCAGGCTGGCCTCGGCAAGCAGCCCATTCAGTCGCGCCTGGAGCAAGGTGTGGTAGTCGGGGTTGGCTTGCTGGGACAGCTCCAGCAGTTGCGGCCGGGGCTGATTCCACAGCGCTGTGGCCGCTGCATGGGCTTGCTGTTGCGCCTCGTGCAAGCGGCTGAGTTGGCTGCGCAGCGCGGCCAACTGCTCGTCGCTCATTGGCGTCAGTCGGGCGGGCGCCTGCACGGCCCCG
>NZ_JAKNRV010000183.1:0-10190 GCF_023072625.1 Pseudomonas emilianonis | reverse complement strand
ACCCTTGAGCAAGTCAACCTGCGCCAGGGCGTGCTGCGGGTGATGGGCAAGGGTAGCAAGGAGCGGCTGGTGCCGATGGGGGAAGAAGCGATTGTGTGGATCGAGCGCTACATGCGCGATGCGCGCGAACAGGTCGATATCGCCGGACAGCTTCACGCCGCGCGCCGCTGCGGCTTGCAGGGCCGGTGTCGCCAGGGCCAGGCCGGGGCTCACGTAGAGCTCGTCGGCACGGCACAGAAACTCGACATCCAACTCGCCACAACGCACTTCCACGTGCGGGTAGTCACGGCGCAGCGTGACCAGCTCCGGTGGATTTTCCCGCGTATCGGCGACGGCAAACGACACGCCTCGGTTCGCCAGGAAGCGAACCAGGGACATGCCGCTCTTGCCGAGGCCGACAACGATGCGGAAGTGGTCTGAAGCGATCAGGGACACTCGTTTCTACCTCAGTTTCAGGGTGGCAAGGCCGACCAGTACGAGAATCACGGTGATGATCCAGAATCGGACGATCACACGCGGCTCAGGCCAGCCCTTGAGTTCAAAGTGGTGGTGGATCGGCGCCATGCGGAACACGCGGCGCCCGGTCAATTTGAAGGACGCCACCTGGATGACCACCGACAGGGTTTCCATCACGAACACACCGCCCATGATGAACAGCACGATTTCCTGGCGAACGATCACCGCGATGGTGCCCAGCGCCGCGCCCAGCGCCAGTGCGCCGACATCGCCCATGAACACTTGTGCGGGATAGGTGTTGAACCACAGGAAGCCCAGGCCGGCACCGATCAGCGCGCCGCAGAACACGATCAGTTCACCGGCGCCTGGCACATACGGGATCAACAGGTATTCAGCGAATTTCACGTTGCCCGACAGGTAGCAGAAGATGCCGAGCGCACCGCCCACCATCACCGTCGGCATGATCGCCAAGCCGTCGAGGCCGTCGGTCAGGTTCACCGCGTTGCTGGAGCCGACGATGACGAAGTAGGTCAGCACCACGAAGCCGATGCCCAGCGGAATGCTCGCATCCTTGAGCATCGGGATGATCAAGGTAGTCTCGACGGCGCTTGGAGCAGTCGTGTAGAGGAAGATCGCGGCGGCCAGGCCGAAGACCGACTGCCAGAAATACTTCCAGCGGCTTGGCAGCCCCTTGGAGTTTTTCTCGATCACTTTGCGATAGTCATCCACCCAGCCGATGGCGCCGAACAACAAGGTCACCGCCAGCACTACCCAGACGTAGCGGTTGTGCAGGTCGGCCCAGAGCAAGGTGCTGATACCGATGGATGACAGAATCAGCGCGCCGCCCATGGTCGGGGTGCCGGATTTGGACAGGTGCGACTGCGGGCCGTCATTGCGAACCGATTGACCAATTTGCAGGTTCTGCAGGGTGCGGATCATCCACGGACCCAGGAACAGCGACAGAGACAGCGCGGTCAGCACACCCAGAATCCCGCGCAGGGTCAGGTACTGAAAGACCGCGAAGCCTTTATGGAACTGTTGCAGATACTCAGCCAGCAGCAGCAGCATTAATGTTTCTCCGTACTTGAGCCACACAAGGCCACGACGACGTTTTCCATCACCGCGCTGCGCGATCCCTTGATCAAAATGGTTGTGTGTTTATTTTGTTCGCCCGCACGCAACGCCTGGATCAGCTCGGCCTGGGTCGCGAAATGCCGCGCACCGGGGCCGAAGGCATTGACGGCATGGGCCATGTTCGGGCCGACAGCGTAGAGCGCGTCGACTTTGCCGCTAGCGTAGACGCCGACTTCACGATGGGACTGTTCGGCCCAGTCGCCCAGTTCGGCGATATCGCCCAGCACCAGCACCTTGCGCCCGTCGAAGCCTTTGAGCAGATCAATGGCGGCGCAGACCGAGGACTGGTTGGCGTTGTAAGTGTCGTCAATCACACGCATGCCGTTGCTGGCCAATTGCGCGACGGTACGGCCCTTGACCGGTTGCACCGCGCCCAGGCCGGTGGCGACGCCAAACAGCGACACACCCAGGGCGTAAGCCGCAGCCGCAGCAGCCAAGGCGTTGGCGACGTTATGGTTGCCCAGCAGATTCAACTGCACGCGCTCTTCGCCTTGCGGCGTATGCAAGGTAAAGGACGGGCAACCACGGGCGTCGAGCGTGATGTTCGACGCGTGGAAATCGGCCGCGGCATTCAGCACGGCGAACGTCAGCACCTTGCGACCGGCGGCGCGTACACGCCAGGTCTCGAAGGCCTTGTCGTCAAGATTCAAAACAGCAGTGCCCGAGGCATCGAGGCCTTCGAGGATTTCGCCCTTGGCTTCGACGATTTTTTCCGGGCCACCGAACTCGCCGACGTGGGCAGTTCCGGCGTTGTTGATAATTGCCACGTGAGGCTTGGTCAGCGCCACGGTGTAGGCGATTTCGCCGACACGCGAAGCACCCAACTCGATGACGGCCGCCGTGTGTTCCGGGGCCAGTTCGAGCAGGGTCAGCGGTGCGCCGAAATCGTTGTTCAGGTTGCCACGGGTCGCCAGCACCGGCCCGCGTGTGCGCAGGACACCGGCGAGCAGTTCCTTGACCGTGGTCTTGCCGCTGGAGCCGGTAATGGCTGCCACGGGCTTATCGAAGGCAGCACGGTTCAGCGCGCCAAGTTGGCCGAGGGCCAGGCGTGTATCGGCCACCAGCAATTGCGGCAGGGTAGAATCCGCCACTTCGCGCTGCACCAGGGCACCAACCGCGCCTTTGGCGGCAACGTCATTCAGGTAGTCATGGCCGTCGAAACGCGGGCCGGCCAGGGCGACAAACAGTTGGCCTGGCTTGATCGCGCGGCTGTCGATACTGACGCCATTGAAACTGCAATCACCCGACAGCATGCGCGCCGAGAGAGCCTGGGTCAGCTCGCTGAATTTCATCGCTTTAAGCATGGGCGACCTCCCAGGCGGTCAAGGCATGATCGGCCTCGACCAAGTCGGAGAAGGCGTGGCGTTCGCCGTTGATTTCCTGGTAATCCTCGTGACCTTTACCGGCCAGTACCACGACATCGTCGGCACTGGCGCTGGCGATCAATTGGGCAATAGCCGCGCCGCGACCGGCAACGAAGCTGGCCTTGGATGCGTCTTTAAAGCCGACGCGGATGTCGTCGAAAATCTGGCTTGGGTCTTCGCTGCGCGGGTTGTCGTCGGTGACGAGCACGCCATCGGCCAGGCGCTCGACAATCTCGGCCATCAACGGACGCTTGCCGCGATCGCGATCACCGCCACAGCCAAACAGGCACAGCAACTTGCCTTTGGCATGCGGGCGCAGGGCCAATAGGACTTTTTCCAGTGCGTCCGGCGTGTGGGCATAATCGACCACCACCAGCGGCTGCGAACCGCCACCCAAACGCTGCATGCGTCCGGCCGGGCCTTCCAGCTTCGGCAGCACCTGCAGGATTTCATCGAGTGCGTAGTCCAGGCCGAGCAAGGCACCGATGGCGGCAAGCACGTTGCTCAGGTTGAAACGACCCAGCAAGGTGCTGCGCAAATGGTGCTCGCCCTGCGGCGTCACCAACGTGGCGCGCACGCCCTCGTCGTTGAATTGGGCTTCGCGGCAATACAGGTAGGCGCGGGGGTCTTCCAGGCTGTAGCTGATCAGGCGCGCTTCGCTGTCTTGGGCAGCCAGCTCGCGGCCGAACGCGTCATCCAGGTTCACCACGCGGCACTTCAGGTCATTCCAGGCAAACAGCTTGGCCTTCTCGGCGCCATAGGCCTCCATGGTGCCGTGGTAGTCCAGGTGATCGCGGGACAAGTTGGTCATCACCGCCACATCGAAAGCCAGCGCGGCAACGCGGCCCTGGTGCAAACCGTGGGACGACACTTCCATGGCAACCGCCTTGGCACCGGCCTTTTTCAGGTCGGCCAGGGTCGCTTGCACGGCGATCGGGTTCGGCGTGGTGTGCAGGCCGCTTTGCAGCGAGCCATAGAAACCGGTGCCCAGGGTGCCGACAATGCCACAGTGCTGACCCAGCAGGTCAAGGGCCTGGGCGACCAGTTGGGTCACGCTGGTCTTGCCGTTGGTGCCGGTCACGCCAATCAGGTTCAGGTGGCGGCTCGGGTCGCCGTAGAAACGCCCGGCGATGTCCGACAGTTGCGCGGCCAGGCCTTTGACGGGAATCAACGGCACGTCGGTGATCGGCAGCACGGTGGCGCCGTCCACTTCATAAGCCACGGCTGCGGCGCCGCGTTGCAGGGCATCGGAGATATGCGCACGACCATCGTATTTGCCGCCAGGCACCGCCAGGAACAGGTCCCCAGCGCGTACATTTCGACTGTCCAGGCTCAGCTCGCGGATCAGCAGATCGCGACCGGCATGGGCAAAAATCTTGTTCAGGCTAAGAGACATCAGCCGCGCCCTCCATTGGCTTTTACCGCGGCGGCCGGCGGTCCGGCGTTCGCTTGTTGGGTCGGCGGCAGGTTGTCCGGCGTGACGTTCATCAGGCGCAGGGTGCCGGACATCACTTTGCTGAACACCGGCGCCGACACCAGGCCACCGAAGTAGCCAGCTTTACTGGGCTCATCAATCACGACGACGATCGCGTAGCGCGGGTCGCTCATCGGACCGAAGCCGGCGAACAGCGAGCGATAGGAGTTCTCGGCATAGCCTTTGGTGCCGACCGAGGTCTTACGCGCAGTACCCGACTTGCCAGCCACGTGATACGCCGGCACCTGGGCACGGAATACGCCGCGCGGTGCCTCGATCACTTGTTGCAGCATGCCTTGCATGGTCTTGGCGACGTTTTCCGGAATTACCTGGGTCGCTTTCGGCGCTTCGTCGACGTGGATCAGGCTCAACGGAACCATTCGACCGTTATTGGCCAATACAGAGAAAGCGTGAGCCAGTTGGATCGCTGTCACCGACAGGCCATAGCCATAGGAGAGCGTGGCGGTCTCGGCCTTTTTCCAGTCGCGGTAGTTAGGCAGGTTGCCCACGCGCTCACCCGGGAAATCCAGGCCGGTGGGTTGGCCCAGGCCGATCTTTTGCGCCAGGTGGTAGATGGTTTCGCCGCCGATATCGAAGGCAACCTTACTCATGCCCACGTTACTGGAGTTGATCAGGATACCTGTCAGATCCAGCACCGGACCTTCGGTACGGGACACGTCACGAATGGTGTATTTGCCCAACTGCAGGGTGCCAGGGTAGACCTCGACCTTGTCGCTGGGCTTCCAGCGCCCGGTTTCCAGGGCGGCACTCATGGAGATGGCTTTCATGGTCGAACCCGGTTCGAACACGTCGATCATCGCGCGGTTGCGCATCATCGCCGGTTGCAGGTTGCGACGGTTGTTCGGGTTGTAGGTCGGCTGGTTGACCATGGCGAGGATCTCGCCGGTCTTCACGTCCATGATCACCAGGCTGCCGGCCTTCGCGCCGTTCTCGATGATCGCGTTACGCAGCTCGCGGTTGGCCAGGTATTGCAGGCGCAGGTCAATCGACAACGCCAAGGGCTTTCCGGCCTTGGCGTTTTTGGTGACCTGGACGTCTTTGATCAGTCTGCCGCGTCGATCCTTGATGACCTGTCGCTTGCCGGGCACGCCGGCCAGCCATTCATCGTAGGCCAGCTCGACGCCTTCGCGGCCATGGTCATCGATGTCGGTAAAGCCAACCATGTGCGCGGTGGTTTCACCAGCCGGATAGAAGCGGCGGAACTCCTCAATGCCGTAGACACCGGGGACTTTTAGGTCGAGCACTTGCTGGCCTTGTTCGGGGGTGAGGCCGCGAACCAGGTAGATGAATTCTTTATTGGCCTGAGCTTCCAGGCGCTCGGCCAAGGCTTTCGGGTCCTGACCCAACGCGGCAGCCAGCTGTGGCCACTTGTCCTTGGCCACCTGCAATTCCTTGGCGTTGGCCCACAGTGTGGTCACCGGTGTGCTGACGGCCAGGGGCTCACCGTTACGGTCGGTGATCAGCCCGCGGTGTGCAGGAATCGGAATATGTCGCAGGCTACGGGCATTGCCCTCGCCGATAAGGAAGTCGCGGTCGACTACCTGCAGATCGACGATCCGCCAGGCGATTGCGCCGACCATCAAGGCCAGCAAGCCGAGCATCAGACGGAAGCGCCACGGGTAAAGTGCGCCTTCGAGTTTCATCATGGCGCCACCATTCGAACTTCGGCCGCGCTCGGGATGTGCATCTTCAGCTGTTCGGTGGCCAGTATTTCGATGCGGCTGTGGGCAGTCCAGGTGCTTTGCTCGAGGATCAACCGGCCCCACTCTGCCTGCGCTTTATCGCGCACGCTCAATTCCCCGTACAGGGTATTGAGCAGTTGGCGGTTGTAATGGGCGCTGTAGGACACCGCGATCGCGGACACCAAGACGCCAATAAACAGCAGCAACATAAAGAAGCTACCGCCCGGGAGGGGCTTGGCGAAAAGCCTGCTCACCGCAACTTCTCCGCGACGCGCATGACGGCGCTACGGGAACGAGGGTTGGCCTTGAGTTCAGCTTCGGAAGCGAACTGCGGTTTGCCATGGACTTTGATTTTCGGCACGAAGGCTTCGAAACGTACCGGCAGGTTGCGCGGCAGGTTGTCGGATTCGCCCTTGACCAGGCGACGCATGAACAGCTTGACGATGCGGTCTTCCAGGGAGTGGAAGCTGATCACCACCAGGCGACCACCCACTTCCAAGGCTTCCAGTGCGGCGTCGAGGCCCGCTTCCAGATCGCCCAATTCGTTGTTGACGTGAATGCGCAGGCCCTGGAACGCACGGGTGGCGGGGTTCTTACCCTTTTCCCAGGCAGGGTTGGCGACTTTCAGCACTTCGGCCAGGTCGGCGGTGCGCTCGAACGGCTGGATTTCCCGGCGCTCGACCACCGCACGCGCCATGCGGCCGGCGAAGCGCTCTTCACCGTATTCCTTGAACACCCGGGCGATTTCTTCCACCGGTGCGGTGGCGATGAACTGGGCAGCACTGACACCACGGGTGGGGTCCATGCGCATATCGAGCGGGCCGTCGTTCATGAAACTGAAACCGCGCTCCGGGTCATCGAGCTGTGGCGAAGACACGCCCAGGTCGAGCAAAACTCCGGCCACCTTGCCTGCCATGCCGCGTTCGGCGACTTCGGCACCCAGCTCGGCAAAGCTGCGTTGTACAACGACAAAGCGGCCGTCTTCGGCCGCTAGCGCTTGCCCGGTGGCAATCGCTTGGGGGTCTTTGTCGAACCCGAGGAGTTTACCGTCGGACCCGAGTTGGCTGAGTATCAACCGACTGTGCCCGCCCCTGCCGAAGGTGCCATCCAAATAGCAGCCATCCGCGCGTACGGCGAGAGCCTCAACGGCTTCGTCAAGCAGTACGGTGATGTGGTTAAAGCCGCTATCAATAGTCACAGGATCAAATCACGCAGTTCATCAGGCATGGCGCCCGGTTGTTGAATAGCAGCCAGGTCAGCTGCAGAAACAGCATCCCAGGCATCTTCGTCCCACAATTGGAACTTGTTCAGTTGGCCCACCAGCATTGCGCGCTTGTCGAGTTTGGCGTACTCGCGCAGACGCGGTGGCACCAGGAAACGACCGCTGCCATCGAGCTCGAGGTCGACGGCATTACCAATCAGCAAACGCTGCAGACGGCGGTTTTCTTCACGCAACGAAGGCAGGGCGCGCAGCTTGGTTTCAATCAACTCCCACTCATCGAGGGGGTAAACACACAAACAAGGGTCAACGGCATCGATAGTGATGATCAACTGTCCGGAACTTCGCGAAATGAGCTCGTCACGATACCGGCTCGGCATAGCGAGACGGCCTTTTGCATCGAGACTGATAGCGTTGGCTCCGCGAAACACAGATGCGTTTCTCCCAATTTTAGCGTTTTACGTTCAAAAAACCCACTTTGTGCCACTTTCCGCCACTTGCGCACACTATAGGAATGCGCCCACCACACCGTCAAGGCGCGGATTCAAGGAAAAGCCTTACAGAACGGAGATTTAGGAGCGTAAAAGGAGGAGAAACCAGAGTTCGGCGGTATTTTTTGCTCAATAAGCACTAATAGCTCAAAGAGCTATGGCTCAAAGTTAAAGTAATTTATTAAGAGTAAGATTTTTTTGGTATTACGAAGATGCATCTGCCAATCATTTGGCAGGGAGGGATTCTTGCGTTACTACCGGGTTTCTGTCCGAGATTCGGACAGAAGGAAAAAAGGTGGAGAGTCGATCTATAAGCCGGGTTCTGTCTTGAACAGTCATTCGTCTACGATGGCCATCACTGGACATCTTTAGCAACCTACCCGGTCCCAGCGCGGGCCACGCCTTGGGACCCTATTTGGTCTTGCTCCAAGTGGGGTTTACCTAGCCACGAACTGTTGCCAGACGTGCGGTGCGCTCTTACCGCACCTTTTCACCCTTACCGGCACCGAAGTGCTTAGGCGGTTATTTTCTGTGGCACTTTCCGTAGGCTCACGCCTCCCAGGCATTACCTGGCACTTCGCCCTATGGAGCCCGGACTTTCCTCCCCCCCCTAATTTTCATAGAAGGCAGCGACTGTCCAATCGACTCTCCGCCGCGAAGGTTAACGGCACGACGGGCTTAGGACAAGTGTTAAAAGTGCAGCAATGCCATCACGTCCAGACGGAATACCGGTTTAACCCCGGAACTATTCGGCTTTCTGTTTATCCAGTGCGGCCTGATACAACACATTCTTGCGCACCCCGGTAATTTCCGCCGCCAGCGCTGCCGCTCGCTTAAGGGGCATCTCCTTGAGCAGCAGATCCAGGACACGCATGGCTTCGCCACCAACGGCGTCTTCATTTTCCGGCGCCGTCCAACCCGCCACCAGCACCACGCACTCGCCACGCTGTTGATTGCTGTCACCTTCGACAAACGCGCGCAGCGCTTCCAGCGGCAACCCCTTGAGCGTCTCGAAGGTCTTGGTCAGCTCGCGGGCCAGCAGCGCCAGGCGTTCGCCACCGAACACCAGCTCCATGTCCTGCAGGCATTCGAGGATACGATGCGGGGCTTCATAGAAGATCAGCGTGCGCGGCTCTTCTTTAAGCGCCTGAAGACGTGCGCGACGCCCCACCGCCTTGGCCGGCAGGAAACCCTCGAAGATAAAACGATCCGATGGCAACCCCGCCGCAGATAACGCCGCAATCAACGCGCATGCGCCCGGAACGGGCACTACATTGATTCCCGCGGCACGCGCCTGGCGCACCAGGTGGTAACCGGGATCGGAAATCAGCGGGGTGCCAGCATCGGAGATCAGCGCCACATCGTCACCGGCCAGCAGGCGGGTGATAAAACGGCTGCCTTCTTCGCGCTCGTTATGCTCGTGGCAGGCGGCTAATGGCGTGCTGATCCCAAAATGCTGCATCAAACGCTGGGAGTGCCGAGTGTCTTCCGCCGCGATCAATTTAACGTCGCGCAACACTTTAAGCGCCCGGGCACTGATGTCGTCCAGGTTGCCAATGGGCGTCGCCACGACAAAAAGCGAGCCTGCAGTGGAATTCAAAGGACCTGGAGCAGTCAAAACGCACACCTCGATGGTTGGCAAAAGCCACATTGTAGCGCGTAGGCGCCCTGGAAATATGCCATCGAGATGGATGCCGTTTCAGCCGTCGGTCGGCCGTAGCCACCCAAACGCAACATTTGCACCATCTAAATTGACGGTTTCACGCCAGTAACATCGCGCCTGGGCCAGTGCTTGGGTACAATTCCACGCTAATTTGATCGGTATCAGGAACATTTACATGATCCCTTGTCTGCGGCTGCTCTCCGCCCTCTGCCTCGCTGCCTTGCTGGGCGCCTGTGCCAGCTCGCCCTCGTCCAGCCTTGGCGACCTGCCACGGACCCCGGACGCCAGTATCGAACAACTGCTCGAACAGGCGACCACCGCCAACACGCCCGAAAAAGCTGCGCTGCTGCGCTTGAGTGCGGCGGACATGGCCTACCACCAGAACAACGCTGGCCGCTCGTCGCAGATTCTTGCGCAGGTGCCACTGGATGCTCTCAAGCCCGCCGCGCAGATATTCGCCAGCACCCTGGCCGCCGAACTGGCCATGGCGCGCAACCAGCCCAAGGCCGCGCTGGCGGCGTTGAACCACCCCAGCCTGCAAAACCTGAAGGAGCTGCCGGCCGAACAGCAGGTTCGCACCGGCACCGTACATGCGCGGGCTTATGAAACCGACGGCCAGACCCTGGCCGCCGCTCGCGAGCGTGTGGCCATGGCGCCACTGCTGACGGGCGACGCCGCGAAGAGCA